>JAUUZQ010000009.1 GCA_030589895.1 Bacteroidales bacterium | reverse complement strand
TTTTCCATTATAAAGTAGGCCATAGTAGCATCTTTGGCTGCCTGCGCTTTGGGAAGATTTTCTAAAGAATGTGAAGCCACCCCTTTTTCCGGTTTGCCCATTCCTTTTTCATGCATACCCTTTTCTTTTACCTCAACAGAATCTTTCTGCATCATTTCTCCATGATTTCCTTTCACCTCAACAGAATCTTTCTGCATCATTTCTCCCTCTTTCGTATCCATTTTTGAAGCACCTTTGGCCATGGGAATATCCATGGTGAGCATTGACTTATAGCACTTCACTTCCGGATCATACAAAATGGGCAGGGGGGCAATGTATTTTTTTGCCTCGTTTGTAAGACTGTCAAGACTTTCAAAGCCTTTTTTCATTACCATGTTTGCATAGCGGCGGGGGATATTGGTGGCGATATATGGAATGTTGTTCTCCTTTGCAAATTCCACAACCGGTTTATAGTCTGTTTCATAGTTTTTCCACAACTTCAATTCTACCTTAAACTTATCTTCCTTATACAAACCTTTTAGATACTCATTAAGGATCAGTTGGTTGTCTGACTCAAACATCTCTGCACCAATAATCAACCCTTCTTGTTTCATATTGTATAGCTCTTTTGTCAATTCAAACTGCATCCAGTGTGCAATGGGATCGGTATGCAATTCGCCAAAGAAGATGATATCGGCATCTTCAAATGCTTTGATCATTTTTGAATATTTTATCTTCTTCCCATCCTGATCATAAAGCAGATAGGCTGGTTTGTCATTTGTGAAAGAGGAAAATAAAAATGCGGCTAAAAGGATTAACAAGTATTTTTTCATGGTATAAAATTTAATTTTCAATAAGTTATTGCTTTTGAGACTTTATTTATTGGTTGCTAAGTTGAACGATCACAACCTCTTTAAGCTCGTTCCTGACAATATCAACTGTAATGGTCATCCCCGGTTTCAAGTTCCCCATTCTGGCCATATACTCATATATGTTCTCTACAGGTTTGCCTTCGATGGCCACAATGATATCTCCTTTTTCCATGCCTGCGAGATCTGCAGATCCCCCGGGTGTGATACCATCGATTCTTAAACCTTTGGTGTCAGATTTGCCAAAGTTGGGCATTATTCCCAATTTTACCTTAGATCTTCGGCTTGTATTTTCATTTACTTTCGGACCAGCTTCCTGGAAAGTCAGTGATTTCTCATTGTTTATCAATGTAACAGCAAAGTCAGTTACATATTCTGAAATGGTTTTCAGTCCCTCAAAATTAATCTTCTCAATCACATCTTCAGGGGTATGGTAATCTTCATGTGCTCCTGTTGAGAAAAAGAAAACAGGGATGTCCTCTATGTAAAATGCGGCGTGATCGGAAGGACCTAAGCCATTGTATGAGAAGGAGAGATTCAAGTCACGCTCTCCCACAATTTCGTTCAGCATATCTTCTCCTTCAACAGAAGATCCTACACCGCCAATCAGCAGGTCCTTAGATTCTTTTAAGCGTCCAATCATGTCAACATTGATCATGGCACTTATCTCTCCAATCTCCACAGGAGAATTTGCAGTTAGGTGCTTTGAACCCAGAATACCGATCTCTTCCGCTCCAAAAGCAACAATAATTATACTCCTCTTCAATGAATCCTTTATTGATCCAAGGTACTCTCCGGCCTCAATAAGTGATGCTATACCTGATGCATTGTCGTCAGCTCCGTAATGTACTGCAATAGTGTCCGGCTTTCTGGATGAAGTATATTTTCCGCCAAATCCCAGGTGGTCATAGTGTCCGCCCATAAGGATATACTCATTTTTCAATTCGGGATCATTTCCTTCTATCCAAACCACTACATTCTGGGTATTTACTTTCTTATTTATAACTTTTGAATTCCCGCTAACAATTGTATTGCAGCTGAAAGTGGCTGGTTTCATCTGAGTATTCAGCGTCTGCTCCAGTCCGATGATATTTTTCTCAGATTCTGCAATGATCTGATTAGCCAGTTCTCTTTTGATATGAAAAACAGGAATCCCAAGATTTGTGTTGGTCTGATCAATCTCCAATCCTGTCAATTCATCCTTGCGGTCAAATTCTATACCTGAAATAAAGATAACTCCGGCAGCTCCATGGTCCTTTGCACTTATCACCTTGTTTTTTCCATTGGCATAAGGAATAAATTTGCTGTCAGGATTATTTGGTTCAGGATCTCCCAGGAGAATCATGGCCCACTTACCGTTAAGATCCATATTGAAATCATTCCATCTGATATCTTCAGTTTCGATATCAAATCCATATCCGCAAAAGACTACTGAGCCTTCATGACTACTATTGGCTGAGTAGCTGAGAGGAACATACTCTTCACTTAATATGGCTTCTACACCTCCGAATTTCAAACTGTTTTCCTCTGAGGCTGTCACTTCTGTAATTACCTCAAAATCCTGGTAAGGTTTGTCTCCAAAAGCTTTGAATCCGTAACTTATCAGTTCGTTGGCAATATATTCAGCTGCAATTTTCCCTTCAGTGGTACCGGGTCTTCTCCCTTTTAGTGAATCTGATGCCAGGAAACTAATGTGCTGATTCAGTTCTTCAATAGTGATTTCAGGATTGTCTATCCCATTTTGATTACAGGAAACAAGTGCCAGCATCATGGCAAGTCCTGCAAATGCTTTAATCATTCTTTTCATGTGATTATTTATATAGTAGTTGTTTTAAAATTTTACTGATGAGATATCCATCATTTTACTTTGTTGATTCGTGATAAGCAAGCGCCTTTCGGTTTTTAAGTTTTTGATTGATTACAGGATGATCTTCCCATGGAATCACAAAGTCCATTCCTGAGTTCAGAATGGGAAATACGCCCTTCAGAACGTTGTTTGAGGCAACACCCTCAAAGCCCAGGTAGCCATAGCTTCCGTAATGGAGTAATTTCCTTGAGAGTCCCATCATCGCACCAGGAAGATTTGTTCCAATAAAGCCTATGTTATGCTCCGGGGCGCTGCTGTTAGGGATGGCATATACAAGTGTGTTCTCCCTGGTCAATGAAACCACTTTTGCATTGTCATCGTCTGAGAGAAAATTTTGGTACTGCTCATTGATCTTCACCTTGTCGTAGAACTTATTTTCGAAACCTGCCACCCAGACAGGAGCATCAGATGGTATCTCGTCCAGGTCTGTATCATAAATGATTTTCAACTCTTTGCCCTGTGCAGCCTGGGTCTCTTTCCAGAATTCGGCCAATGACAAGTAATCATCTGTCAGTTTGCTGTCTTTTGGAAGAATTATAACTGCTTTTGATGCACCGAACAGTTGCGAGAGGGTAGAGGGGACTTCACTGCGTTGGAGCGTTCTCATAATGTTAAACTGTGGATCTACACTGACCTTCAGAGGTCTGCTATCGAATGTGTAGGTGCATTTTTTTACACGCTCACCCATGTTCTCTTTTATCAGATAGACCTCTTCATTGTTTTCAAGATAGATCGCAATCGGAATATTCAGATTGAACAACTTACCTTTCTGAACCTGTTCCAGACTGAATGTAAGTTCATATTCACTATTAGCCTCAGCAACTATTACATTGGAGAGTTCAATTGATGGTGCACCTGTATTGTTGATCCACTGATCAAACATCGGTTTCAGGTCTTTGTTGCTTATCTTTTCAAAACTGGCCTGTATATCATCGAATGTTGCCATTTTGAACATATTATTTTCATAGAAGTCAGCATAGGCTTTGATGAACAGTTCATCACCGAGCTCATCACGTAACATATTGTTGAACATCATCACTTTTCCATAACCAACGGCTTCTTCAGCAGAATTGTTCCTGGAGATGAATTCAGCAGGTGGGAAATCATTGTCCTCATTTACATAGTCTGTGAATTTCTGCAAGGTATTTCTCCTGTAATCATTGGCCAATCCCTGTTGCTCTTTGATGAGATGGTCGGCCATGTATACAGTAATCCCTTCGCACCAGTTTCCCTGACTATAATCTACATACACACTGTTTCCCCAATAGTTGTGAAGCAGCTCGTGAGGATAGGAGGAGTGGAGTATCCATGGAAAGCGGATCACTTTTTCTCCCAGCAGAGTGAAGGAAGGCATTCCGTATCCTGTCTCCCAGAAATTCTCTACAAGGGCAAATTTTGTATATGGATAATCACCAATCAGATTGTGATAGAGTTTAAGATATTGACTGGTGACACCAAGATACTTGTTGGCAAGTCCTTCGTCCGGGGTCCTTAGGAAAGCCTGTACCAGTACATCACCCGATTGGAGAGAGTATTCGCTCCATTCTCCACCAATAAGGTAAATTTCATCTACAGGATTGGGGGAGTCGTATTGCACCTTACGTCTGTTGCCGATGGCTTCGTTGATAGTTCTGCGACCCTGGGTGACCATATTCCAGGATTCATCTATTTCCACTGTTAGGGTAAAGGTGAACAGCCTGGCATTTCCGAAAGATGGAATCCAATTGGTGGACCCTGCAAGAAAGATGCCTTCCGGAGAAATGATTCCATCAGTCTCACTGAAGCCACGGGCATATTCAGCAGCTCCCGCTTCTATCTCTTCCTCAATTTTCCCGCTGTATACAAGAGGGATGATCACTTCACCCTCTCTCTTTTTCTTCGATTTAATTGTAATTTGGTATTGATTGGTTTTAGAGTCTTCAGCACCCTCCAGCTTTTCAAGCTTGATTCCCTTTTCAGTTTTCTCAACAGAGAGTTTCTTACTTAATTCAAATACCAGGGAGCTGTTTTCTGTCATAAATCCGGCCGGGAATGTCAATACATCTGTAACAGATATTTCGTTTGTTGAATGCTTGATGCTTGCCTGGATCTCGTGGTGAAGGTTTTGTGCATTTAAGCCATTGATCCATGCCAGTAATACAAATATCAGAAGTCTGTTTTTCATTGAGGTATGTTTTGGTTATTATTTCTGTCGATATATAAATTTTTTTAAACACTATTTTGCAAACAGTCGATGGTAATCAAGATAGTATGATAGCTTGATTGAAATACTATTGGTTTGCGGCGATTTAATGGTTTCTTCCAGGTCATGGAGGAAGCTGTTGAAAGCGTCATTAAATACCGGTGCTGCTGTAAATATATTATTTTTCCACATAAGTGTAAGGAAACTACCCGGGGCAAAATTCCAGCTATAGATCAGGTCTATGTTGAAGGCGTTAAAGTTAAAGTCTGATACGCCCATATATTCATCGTAAGGATCGACTCCACCATTTTCATTCAGCAGGTAATATGTGCTATAGTCAACTGTTGAATGGTAGTACCTGAATTTCAGGTTAAGGATGGATTTGTTGTTGAAGCTGTAGATCCCTGTGAGTGACTGACTGCTTCCTTTTACTGTTCTTTTTCCGAACAGGATCGAGTCGGCATTGATGGCGCTTATATATCCGATATCATCTTTGGTCTGCCACATATCGATAGAGTAGGCAAAGGAGAGTTTGTTATTGACCCTTATTCCCGGTGTCATGCCGAAATAGAGTTCTCTTCCCTGTTCTTCTTTATATGAGAACCTGGTGTTCCATGTGAATGATTTGCGGTAGTCGGAAGCTACGAAGAAGCTGGTTTTATATGAGGCAGGTCTCTGGTAGAATGTGCCGGCTACGCGCGATTCGTAGTAATCTTTAACGCCGAATGGCTTCACATCAATATCCCCTCCAATAATAAACATATTGCTTAGCACTCCATTTGAGGATAATAGGAACCTGGCCTCAGTGAAGGTGCTGGAATTGTACAGGCTTTTGTATGATGATTGCAGACTGGTATTGAAGGAAAGGAATTTTCCTTTGGGCTGGAACATCGAATATTTCATTAGGAGGTTATGATTCAGCTCATTTTTCAGAGTGAAGTATCCCATGTCATTGATGTCGTACTTGTCACTGATCAATTCGAAGTTATAGATATACTGAAACTGACCACTGATTCTTCCCATGCTTGCATTCAGGTATGCTCCGGCATCATTGTTATCAGGATCGGTAGTGCTGTTCAGGCTAAATGCCCCGGTTCCATATACTCCATATTTATTCTTTTTATCGGTGAATTTAAACGCACTTCCCGTTACATTTGAATAGCTGTTATTTTCAGGAATAAATTTGTTAAGGTTGATTACATTGAGGTAAGAGAACTGACCAAATGACTGGTCGATTACAGCAATGTTATAATTGGAGAAGGGCTCTGTTTTCACCATGCGTTCGTTGTGAAGCGAATCTTCTACCACTGCATACGTATTCCGGGTCATTGCGTTGAAGAAGCCGATACCCATTCCGCTACTTGTTCTTCCTGATATTTTGGTTGCGTTGATCACATTCGTCTCGGTCGGGTTGCTTATTATGGTTTCTCCTTCAGCAAGGGAAGACCTCACTGCCTTATATCCTTCGGGGCTATCTCCAATCCTTCTGGAATAGAATAGTCCTGCCTTGTCGAATAGTTCTGTTCCCTCTGTAAAGAATTGTCTCTTCTCTGAATATTTTGTTTCGTGGGCCGTTAAATTCAGCACAAGGTTATCTGATGTTGTTTGTCCGAAGTCGGGAATAAGCATCATATCAAGCGTGAAGCTCTCATTGATTCCGTATTTCAGATCCAGTCCGCCACGAAAAAGATAATCTGTTGTCTTGGTTTCTGTGTGGTTCTCTGCATACGCAGACATATATGGTCTTAATTCCAGTCTGATGGGTGAATTGATCTCCTTGATATTTGTGAGACTTCCCTGCTGGTTTGCAATCCCATTTTTAGCACGGTCGACCATGTTCCAGGTAGATGTTTCCTTATTGGCACGGTCCACTCTCCAGAAGTTGATGCCCCAGGTCATCTCGCTCTCCTTTGGAAAACGGATGGCGCTGTAGGGGATACGCATCTCAACAATCCATCCTGACTCCGTTATTGTCACCTCGCTGTCCCACACAGCATCCCAGTCAACATCCACCTTTTCCATGCTTTGGGAGCGGCTCTGACTATCTGAACTACTTGAGCCATGACTTCCTGATTGTGTATTGGAGTGGAAATCCTGAACATCTTGTGCCACCAGTTTTTGATCCACCTGCACATTAGCAGAGGAGACGATGAACTCATACATATTCTGACCGTCGTTGAAAGGTGTCAGTGAGAGATGGAAATAGTCAGCATTCATGGTAGTTTCATCCCTGCCACACAATCCGATCGGAATTTCCGTTTCGCTGTTGTTGAAGAGCTGTGCTCCAATGTAGAGCGCATTATCGTCGTATAATATTTTTACAACAGTCTGATTGATTGCACTTTCACCAATAGTAGGACTATAAGTAACAAAATCTGATGCAGCCAGTACATTGTTCCATGCTTGTTCGGTGAGCTGACCGTCAATTTTAATGGTGCTGGAGATACGGTTAGCTTCGGTTTGTTTTACTTGTTGTGCGTAACTTTGAGTAGGACTAAGGGTTATTAGTATAATGAACAGGAGTTTTACTGTTCGTTTTAGATGCTCCATGCAGATAAATACTTTGCGGTTTTATATAAAAATTTACTGCACAAATATAATAATTAATTATCGATAAACGATAATAAAAGTATGTAATACGATAAATAGAATGGCTTGGTGGCTAAGGATATTTGGGATAGTAAATTTATCATGAAGCTTCGAAAAGCTCAGTGGGAAGTATTAATCTGTATTTGTATTTTCTTCTTTTTTGTATTCCAGTATATCTCCCGGCTGGCAATTAAGTTCTTTGCAAATGGCATCTAATGTAGTGAATCGAATGGCCCTTGCTTTTCCTTTTTTCAGAATGGAGAGGTTGGCCATGGTAATATTGATACGATCCGACAGCTCCGTTAAGGTCATTTTTCGTTTGGCAAGAATTACATCCAGGTTGGTTATCAGGGGCATTGGCTTGTAGTTTAAATAGTTAAATCCTGTTCTTCCTTGATTTCTGCACCTTTGATAAAGATTTGGGCTATCACGAATAGCATGATCCCAAAAAGAAAGGTCCTGGTATCCAGTTCTATGGTACGCTTTAGTATCACTCCCTCGATTGAAAAATGTTTGTATATATATGTGCTGATGAAGTAATGAAATGTATTCAGGAAGAGGCTGATCCCGATAATTGAGATGGCAATTTTCCGGAGTGTTGTTCCATTGGATCTTATAAAATAATCACCCACTTTAAGCTTGGCGAATATTCTTCTCAGCAGGTAAATGACATACATCCATACCAGAAGTTCCATGAAGGCTCCAATAATTTTAAATCCGACAATCCTGGAGTCCATTCCGCTGATGTGAACACGACCCGATCCGTTTGTAAGTGTAACTGCGTGTGTCTGGTTATCGTGCATTTGCACATCTCCCAGATTGATCTCTGTAAAGGAGATATTAAATCCCTTGATCTTTTCAATATCCATCCATGAAACATCAGCCATAATAGCAACAGCGCTAAAAATAAGCACCGCTGCGAAAATCATCTGAAAGAACCATATAATCTTAAGGAGCCAATCAACAACGTGAATAAATGTAAGTTTCATGTAATAAAATTTATTGCCTTCGTTTCATTTCCGGTGACAGTATTCAATCTGAATAGTTCAGGATGAATTATGTCAGAATATGATCAAATATAATAATTTTATTATTTTTTAGCTTGGAAGAGGATTGGGAATATTTTATTGTAGACTCAAAGATTCAAACAGTAATATTATAATCCTTAATTAGCAGAGATGCAGAGAGGTTCAATTTTCCGGTCAAATTTCTTATCATATTAACAGTTAGTTTTCTTTTCCGGTTCAATATTTCAGAGGCTCGGTTTTTACCGCCAAAAGCAGAGGCAATATCCACTTGCTTCAATTGCCTCTGAGGGATTCTTATGTAAGAGTTCGCACAAAATTTCGAGTATTTTGTGCGAACAACGATTTATCTGTCAAATGAAATCGCCTAAGTATCCTATAGCAGTGTTTACTGGCGCATCATCGTCCTATTATTCCAAATAGCAGTAAGCCAGAACTATCCCCCGAAAATTCCCAAAACCATTGCGAAAAATTATTTTTAAATGTTAAATTGCAAAACGATAACTATTCTTCATAAGAATTAGAACGATACAATTACTTTTTGCAAATAAAACCATGTTGGAGGATAGTCAGGGATTAATAAATGATTTTAACAAAGGATATAGTTTACGATTGAAGCAATCCATATGTTAATCAAAATCCGACAGACTTTTTTCTCTATTTAACCCTTATTTATCGGAAAAATTAAGAGAAGTATTCCTGCGTTTGGGCTATCCAGATTAAAAATGTCACCAGCGCGCCTTCAAATTGGAAGCTATTCAGTAGCAAGATTTCTTTTGGGCATCAACCGAAGTAATTGATGAATTAAGAAAGTAACAAGATGACTGAAATAGAATTATTAGTAGACTTTTATAAAAACACTGAAAGACAAGGGCCTGGTAGTACTTCTGATACTTTAAAAGCTTTAGATTTTATAGACCTCAATAAAGATCAGAAATTAAAAATTGCGGATATTGGTTGTGGTTCCGGTGGTCAGACAATTACGCTTGCTCAGAATTTAGCAGGCCAAATAACTGCAGTTGATTTGTTTCCTGAATTTTTAGAGGAATTAAATGTAAGGTCGGCAGATTTAGGATTTCAAAAAAGAATAAAAACCCTTGAGAAATCAATGGAAGACCTGCAATTTGACAATGAGGAGCTTGATATTATCTGGTCTGAAGGGGCAATTTATAATATGGGATTTGAAGCAGGTATAAAAAAATGGAGGGACTATCTAAAAATCGGAGGATATTTAGCTGTCAGTGAAATTACCTGGACAACAGATTCACGACCAGGGGAAATTGAAGAATTTTGGAATAGTGAATATCCTGAAATAGATACAGCATCAAACAAAATCAAAATATTGAAGGAAAATGGATATTCCCTGGTTGGATATTTTGTTTTGTCACAAAACAGCTGGATAGATAACTATTACAAGCCCTTAGAAAAACGTTTTTCTGCTTTTCTTGAAAGACATAACAATTCAGAAATGGCAAAAAACATTGTGGAAGAACAAAAAGAAGAAATTAGAAAATACCACAAGTATAAAGACTATTATAGTTACGGATTTTATATTGCTAAGAAAATATAGAGAGTAGAAATTGCAGCGCTTTCCAATCGTATAAACTGATGGTAAATATCTATTCTTCATGTGCCATACTCCGGAACAAGATTTAAGCGTGTTAGCATCAATTTAATCATATTCACCATGGGTTCCAATAAACCATCTAATGTAGACATCAATTTTGTGCACTAGATAGAGAGGTAGATTTAAAAGTAAGTAGTTTTTTCCTGTACGAGTTTTTGATTTTTCAATGGAAAGTTTCCCTGAATAGACTCTAATACCAAACGCATGATCTGCTCTGTCAATATATTCATGTAAGGACCGCAAACTTCCTGTTGCTCCGGATTTTACTTCTATTGGTAGTAACATGGATTTATACTGGTAGACAAAATCAATTTCCGCATCAGAATCTTTTTCTCTTGTCCAAAAATAAATTTCTTTTGTAATTAGCTTATTAAGTGCAATTAATTCCTGCGCTACAATATGTTCAGCAATTTTACCTTTATATACGTCTAGTAATTGATTTGAACCAAATATTTCCATATGTAAACCAGCGGCAAAATTTATTAATCCCGTATCCATTACCTGAAGCTTTGGAGATTTTTTGAAGTTGGGTACCAGAGGGATTTTTGTTGATATTACCGGATAGACTAATTTAATAAGAAGTGCCTTCTCTAGCGTTAAGAAAGCTTCTTTCATCTCTCTGGATTTGTAATTTGAGTTTCCAAATCCCTGGAACTTAATTCTACTTCCAGCCTCTTTGAATGAGTGATTTATGATATGCCTGATTGTTTGTTTATGAGTTGTGCTTCTGGCATATTTTTCAACATCATCGCTATAGGATGTAATCAGCCCATCATATATATTGTTTAGCGCAATAAGATCTCTGTGTTGCTTATAATGTTTTACTATATCAGGCATTCCACCAATTAAAGTGTATAGTCGAAATAATTCCAGTAGTTTGTCATGAGCATATTCCGGGAATGGAATCTTAGTTAATACTGAAATACTTTCTGTTTCGTCCATTGCAAGTAGAAATTCCAGGAATGAAAATGGATATACCGGTAAGTATTCTACCCTTCCAACCGGAAAGCTAACTTGGTTGTCTATTAGTGTTTCAAGTAGGGATCCAGCTGCAATTACATATAGATTTTTTGCATCTTCATAAAAGTAGCGGAGCCATTTAACGGCAGTTGAGGAGTTTTGAATTTCATCAATAAATATCAATGTGCGCTTTTCTGATTTTAATTTATTCTTATATAAAAATATTGCATCGATCAGCTGGTTAATACTTTTACTATTGTCAAATATTTTCTTGTCCTCATCTAATTCCAGGTTCATGTAAATATATTGATCAAATTTATTGGAAAATAGGTCTACCAAAGTAGTTTTTCCAACTTGTCTGGCTCCTCTTAATATTAGGGGTTTTCTATCTTCTTTTTGAGACCAGTGAATTAAATTGTCTATTGCATTTCTGTGAAACATGCTAACATATAGTTTGTTATTCGTAGTCAAATATAATAAAAAATACACAAAACGGGGGTAAATACATTGAATTATTGTATAAAAACGGGGGTAAATTCATTGAATTATTGTATAAAAACGGGGGTAAAATTAATTTCCATGGTGTAGATTTCTGATGATGAATCGTTAATATCGTTGGAATAATTATTATCTGGAGTAAAATAATTCGAACTTCGGTTAACACTTTGTAGTGACTACAATTAGCTATTAAATTTCTTTTAAAAGCAGTGAAGGCAACTTATAAAAGGATATCAGTATATTGCTATCGATGACGTAACTAGAATCAGGAAATAAACATTGGATTTCAAGATTCAATTGAATCCAGGTGCTGAAAATTTTAAAAATTTTATTAATAATGAATTGATACACCATATCTAATGATACTTACAGAACAACAAATGAAAAGTTGCTGTGCGGATGCAGGCACTATATATATTTTACCGAAAACTCTAATTTAATATAATGCGATTTTCAGGGGAGGTAATTCAACTACATTGGTGGCACTGAGGAGGATAGGGAAAACAGCTCTTATCAGGCATTAATATCACAATGAGGGGAAGAGTTATCTTATGATATATGATGTTCTATTTAAGCGATGGATTACTTAACCACATATCCAATAGCTCCGGGACAACTCCAGATCCTACTCCGCCCGGTGAATTTGTCAGATAGGCAATTCCGAAATCTTCATCCCTGCAATAGGCGATCTCCGCCCTGTATCCTTGTACATAACCTCCGTGGTAGGCAACATGGTGACCCTGATCTCGCCCCGAGGATAATTTATTAGCAGCATCAAAAAAACAGAATTCCCAACAAATGCTATTTACAAATTGCATTCATTGAGAACCCTGTTAAGAGAAAATTACCTGGTATTATTTAATTCTTAATAATTCTGGTATTAGATATTTTATTACCAGCTTTTACTTTTACAATATATATACCATTTGGAAGGCCACTCATATTTACCTGGCTTGTGCTTTCCTTAGAGAAAGTACTGCTCACGGCAGCTCCCGATATATTATATACTGAAATTTCTAAACCTTCTTGCAATGTTGATGTAATAGTTAAATAGTCTGAGACTAAAGTTGGATAAACCATTAATTCATCTGCTCCAAATGTAGCATCATTCACTCCTACACCTTTTTCAGCAACAGTGATATAATCAGTTTTCACTTCTTCATCACTTCCATCATCATTTGTAACAGTTAATGTAACGGTATATGTTCCTGCTGTATTATAAACAACCTGTGGGTTTTGAACATCAGTATCTCCTGTCGCAGTTACATCGCCAAAATCCCATGCCCATGAAGTTGGAGATTCGGTTGAAGCATCTGTAAAAGTAATAGTTTCACCTACTGTAGGGGTAAGATTACTTGCGCTAAAATCTGCTACAGGAGGAGTAGCTGGATCTGTTACACCTGCTATGGTAGCAACCTCTTCAGCTGTTAATGCCCGTGAGTAAATACGAACATCATCAATTGCTCCGTGAAAAGTATAAGTGCTATATACAGCAGATCCAACTTTCAAAAGGTTTGTACTTATGTCGGTATTTATTATAGTTGTTTCACTTTGATAAGAACCGGCAGCATCAGTTTTATTAGTTGATAAAACGCCATCTACATATATCTTACAATTCGATAATTTATCTCCATTAATTGGATCAAAAGTCACAGCAATATGATGCCAGGTACCCGTTAAATCAGCATCCTCAGTAACTAAACTGGCTCCTCCTCCTTCAATACGAGGCACACCTCCGGAAATCATTACATTAAACATTGCTCCGGGTGTATTCATTCCCCACGATACAATTGGTTCTCTTGAGGCACCTGTAACATTAAACCATGCAGTTACTGTTCTTGCATTGTCACCTCCAATACCCGGATAACCTGTTACTAAGTGATCTTCAAATACACCTGAAGTTGTTAATGCGCTTTCAGCTATTCCTGAATGATCTGCTTCATAGACAGCAGAAAAAGCTCCCACAGCAACTAAATCACGACCATAAGTAGAGGCATCTGTTAGTGAATTATCAAAATCATATTGTGCTTGTAAATCACCTGAACCCGTACCAGCTGAAACAGTAATATAATCTGTTTTTACCTCAT
This sequence comes from Bacteroidales bacterium, assembly GCA_030589895.1. Taxonomy (GTDB): domain Bacteria; phylum Bacteroidota; class Bacteroidia; order Bacteroidales; genus JAUUZQ01. The sequence goes on along the minus strand of JAUUZQ010000009.1, from coordinate 44,210 downwards.
CATCACCATCAACTGCATTCGTAGCAGTTAATGTAACGGTATATGTTCCAGGTGTTTGATAAGCCACTTGTGGGTTTTGTGCAGTAGAGTCTCCTACAGCAGTAGCATCACCAAAATCCCAAGCCCAAGTAGTAGGCAATTCAGATGAAGCATCTGTAAAAGTAACAATGTCACCTACTGCAGGTGTAAGATTACTTGCGCTAAATTCTGCTACCGGAGGTGGACCGGATATATCAGCTGCAGTAAATATTTCCTCAGCAGTAAGTTCTGTATCATAAATACGTACATCATCTACTGCGCCTGTTTTAAAATTTGAATTCGTTGCAGCACCTACCGATTGACCAATAGCAACCTGGCTGGCAGTAGTGTTTATTGCCAAGGTTGGATTGTTGCTACCAGCAGAAGCCTGTAAAATACCATTTATATACATTTTGATATCTGCTATAGTACCATTAACAGGTAATGTTACAGCAACATGATACCAATTTTCGTCACTTCTGGGTACAACATCATTTGCTGTTTTGATGTAATCATCGTTAACGGATTCAGAACTACCGAGCTGAACTCTGATTCCTCCTCCCTTAAGAGTTACATCGAAAAGATTTCCGGATGCATTATCACCCCAGGAAACAATAGTAACCGGATTAACACTTGTGTAAGTTGATTTAACCCATGCCATAACTGTTCTTGCACCTGTACCTGAAACACCTGTGTATGGAGATAAAAGGTAATCTCCTTCTAAATCAAGAAAAGTAATAGCACTGGATGCAGTTCCATCACGATCAGCTTCATAAGTTTCAGCAAATGTGCCTTGAGGGGTTAATGTGCCACCTGTACCTGTAAGGTCGCCGTCAAAGGCATAATCCATTGTGGCTGTCTGTGCTTGCGCCGTAAGGCTAAAGACAAGCGTTAAAATTGTTAAGAAAAGTAGTTTTGTTTTCATAAGGAGTAAAATTTTAATTAATTACTGTTATATGCTAGCGTTTTGTTAAAAATAAATTTGTCATTATCTGATCTGTACAACAATTGTTTCAGAATTAAATTTTTCACTTGCGATCAATTTTAATAATCAGATGCTATTTTAAAATCTTTCTTGCTCTATTTTTTCTTTAAATGCCTGTAGCTTAACTGAGTCAAATCCCGGATTTAATTCTGTTGGAATGGGGGCATTGACTTCTTTCCGCCAATCATCCAGAAGTTTGTGCATCTCATTCTTCTTTTCTGGGAATTTTTCTGAAAGTTCATTTGTTTCTCCAATATCCTCTTTGAGCTTATATAATTCTATTGTACCATCTTCGTAAAACTCAATCAGTTTCCAATCACCAAGTCTGATGGCAGATGCGGGGCTTGAGCGCCATACACTATTTACTCCTCTGAGCCTTTCAAGGTAAACCGGGGAATGCCAGAATATAGGTCTCTCCTCAATCTCTTCTCCATCTAATAAAAATGGTGCTAAATTTATTCCATCAAGAAGCAGGTCTTCCGGTGGATTTATCTGTGCAAGGTTGAGGATAGTAGGAAATAGGTCTGTTCCAATTACAGGTATGTCACTTACTACAGATGCATCAATTTTTCCTACCCATGAGATAATCATTGGTACACGGATTCCTCCTTCGTAAAGCATCCCTTTTGATCCACGCAAAGGTTCCATTCCTGTTACGAGACCCAATCCCCCATTGTCAGACATATAGATAATTATCGTATTTTCCAGGAGTCCCAGTTCCTCAACTTTTTTTACCACATTGCCAACTCCCTCATCAAAGCTTTTTAACATGGACGCATATATCGGGTTGTTATGCTTGCCATCCGGTTCTTTGCTTTCAAATAGCTTGGTGATACTATCCTTGGCCTGAATAGGTGTATGAATGGCATAATGAGGAAGATATAGGAAAAAGGGATTGTCCTTGTTTCGCTCTATAAAATTAATTGCTTCTTCAGTAAGTCTGTCGGTTAAGTATTCTCCATCCGGACCATCTTCCAATTTGGAGTTTATATATGGACTGAAATACCTCAAAGGGTGGCCCATGCTATTCCCTGCAACGTTTTCATTGAAGCCCTGAGCTAATGGCAGACCGATGGAATCATTACCAAGATGCCATTTCCCAATTGAAGAACTTATGTAGCCATAATCGTGCAAAACTTCAGCAATTGTAATAAAACTTGTATCCAGAACTGTTTTATTTTCTATAGGTATAATTTTCCTGTATTCAGTTTTTCCCCGTGCAGAAGAATTGACGGTATATATTCCATGTCTGGGTGTGTACTTCCCAGTCAACAGGCAAGCTCTGGAAGGGGCACAATTAGCCGCATTAGCATAAGCGTTTGTAAAACTTATACCACTTGCTGCCAGGGCATCCAATGCAGGTGTTTCATAATACTCACTACCCATAAATCCTGCATCAGTCCATCCCTGGTCATCAGCAAGAATAAATATAATGTTTGGTTTTGATTGAGCTTGTGGCTCATTGGTACAAGAACCTGTCAAAAGCATTATATCTACTAATAGGATAGATGGGAAAAGATATCTGCGGTTCATTTATTTAAAGAATTCTAAGAGATTACTATTATAACTATAAGCTTATAAATATTTTGTTAGAGCATTCTACTCTACGGTTAACTGTCCGTTTGAGTTTGCTTCAGAAATGTTCCGCACGCCTGTCGTCCCCCCACCATCAAGTGTTAAATTCACTGGTTTATTGGTTTTCCATGCACCTCTGGTAAAATCTGGTATTTCAATTGAATTGGAATTATTGGCAATAGACCATTCGCTTAGTGGAGTTATACAGCTCCATGCTGCTGCATCATAAACATCCATATCCATTGCTAATCCATTGCGAAGTGAATCTATTAATCGCCAATCCATCATAAAGTCCATTCCTCCGTGGCCTCCAACATTTTTAGCCATGGCACCCACTCGTTTGATAATTTCAGGTTCATACTTTTCCTGCAGTTCCTTCATTTCATCATCGTTAAGTTTTTTATGACCAAAAGCAATATGCTTAAGGGGCCATTTTTGTGCAAAAGCTTTTGTTCCGCTTAGCATGTGAATACGTGAATAGGGGCGAGGGGAAGATATGTCGTGCTGAATCAATATTGTCTTTCCCTTATTGGTTTTAATCATTTGCATATCCATGTTACCCCTCATATCCCAACCTACAAATTGTTCAAAAAACGGGTCTTCCCTGGCTTTTTCTTCAATGCGTTGCTTCAGTGTAAAATCTGCACTCATCATTGAGGTGAGGTAATCCATTTTATCACCCCGGTTAATATCCATTGATTGACAAATAGGACCTAATCCATGTGTTGGATAAACATTCGCTTTACGTCTGTTTTCGTGAAGACGCCACATTTTTGTGTAGGCACCATCACTCATTTTTTCATCTTTTGGCTTATTGAAGTGCCAGTAATCAAGGTTGTGAATATATGCCCCTTCGCCATGAATTAAATCACCAAAAGCACCCTGACGAGCCATATTCAGTGTCAATAATTCAAAGAAATCGTAACAGCAATTTTCAAGAATAACACAATGTTTTTTTGTACGTTCAGAAGTTTCAACTATGTCCCAGCATTCGTCCATGGTCTTGGCAGTAGAAACCTCAATTGCGGTATGAACTCCTCCTTCCATTGCAGCCAATCCAACCTGGACATGCCACTCCCATGGAGTTGCTATGTAAACTAAATCAACCAGACCACTGTTACACAAGGCTTTAAAAGTTGTATCGCTACCGGTAAATTCCTTTGCTTTTGGTAGTCCTGCATCTGAAAGAATTTTCTGAGCGCCATCAAGTGCTCCCTGACGAGTATCGCAGATCGCAGTTATTTCAACACCATCTATGAAAGTCATTCGTTTTACTGCCCCTGAACCCCTGTCACCAATTCCAACAAAGCCAATCCGTACAGTATTAAGTTTTGGAGCTGCATAACCACACATATTAAAATTCATGACTGGATTTCTCTCTGCCTGTGTTTTTATGTGTGCTAACTGACTATTCTCATGTGAGCATGATTGTGCTATCAGAGGGACAGCCCCCAGTGCTCCAGAGCCTAATGCAATATTCTTTAAAAATGATCTGCGGTTTGTTGCCATAATTATTAATCTCCAAGTTGCTTCATTTTAAATCGGTCGACCGTTGAAGCCGTGTGTTCCCTTATCATTATTTCTTCCATTTGTTTTATAATTTCGGGATGACTTTCAGCAATATTGTTTTGTTCCTGTATATCATTCTCCAGGTTGTAGAGATCGAGAGCCATATTACCTTTCTTAATGTCTTTTCGAATCCCTTTCCATTTACCCATTCGTATGGCTTGTTGTCCTCCATATTCAGGATATTCCCAGTATAAGTATTCATGTTCCCTTTGTTTTTCCCCAAGTAAAGCCGGTAAAAAACTTATTCCATCTGTGTCTTCTGGAGTTTCTGTTTCGGAAACTTCACAGAGCGTGGGTAAGACATCCCAGAAAGCAGATATGTGATCAGATATTGTTCCAGGTGCGATATGGTCCGGCCAACTTGCAAGCATTGGTACACGGATCCCTCCTTCATAAGTAAATCCTTTTCCCCGTCCATATTCACTTAAAAACGGACCTCCACTATTAAACCAGGGAGAATCTGTTCCGCCATTGTAAGTTGGGCCATTATCTGAAGTGAATATAATGAGTGTATTATCATAAATACCAAGGTCTTTTAATTGTTGTATCAGCAATCCAATTTGCTCATCGAGGTATGAAATCATAGCTGCGTAACTGGCATGGGGATATCTATTTGGGAAATAGCCTTTATCACCTATATATGGTTCTTCCTCCCCAAATTTTTTAATATAGTGATCCACCCATTTTTGTATTGTTTGTATAGGGGCATGAGGAATAGGTGTTGCCCAATAAAGGAAGAAAGGTTTATTTTTATTGTCATTTACAAATCCCGTCAGCTCATCAAACATAACATCACATGAGTATGTTTGAAGGTTATAATTCTTATAACTATTAATATTTAGCGGGTCTGCATCCGTGGCCAGTTTTGTACCTGGAGCAATGGTATCATTTCCCAGGTATATCTTTTCATCATTTTTATACAGGTGTACCGGATAGTATGTATGAGCCTGCCTCTGACAGTTATATCCAACAAAGAAGTCGAAGCCCATTTGTAAGGGAGTACTGGTAGTATGAGGTGCTCCAAGTCCCCATTTACCAACTAAACCTGTTTTATATCCAGCCGCTTGTAGTACTTTACCGAGGGTTACCGTTCCTTCAGCCAGGGGACGTTGTCCTTCAAGACTTGAATCAGCTAATACTGTCTCATAGTTCCATACATCTCCGCGGTCGCCCCATTCATCGTTCCCTCTTACCTGGGCATTGCCCGGATGTTTGCCGGTAAGTAACATGCATCGGGAAGGTGCACAAACCGGAGCCCCTGCATAATGTTGTGTAAATTTTATGCCATTTTCAGCTATCCTGTCAATATTGGGGGTTTCAATTAAATCCTGCCCGTAACAACCCAATTCTCCATATCCAAGATCATCAGCAAGAATATATATAATATTGGGCTTTTGATTGGGGTTTTCACTGGAAGCTTGTGTTTTGGAAATACAAGCACTCATTTCAATAATCAGCCCAAGCGCAATAATTCCCGGCAAAAATAAATTGTTTGTTTTTTTTATATGATCCTTCATCATCTTTTCCTAAAAAAACTCTGTTTATATCTAATAGCTTATTACTATTCCTTTTTCTATTTCCCCATTAATTTCGGTATTGACAATGTATATGCCTGGCTTCAGAGAAAAGCGATTCCGTCCTGGGTGGATATTTACATTTTTTATTAAACTCCCCCTTATATCATATATTTTAGTATTCGCGTTATTTTGTGAGTTTAAATCAATGGATATCATTGATTTTCCAGGGATGAGAGTAGTATGAGCTTTGACTGCTAAATTATCTATTCCGACCCCCTCTGCGCCACTTATTTCTACAATTTCTTCCTGAGTAAGAACTTTATTGTAAATTAACACTTCATCTATTGCACCTATCCAGAAATAAGATGCAACATACTTAACGGCCCCTATTCTTAGATTATTTGTTAATGTATCTGTGTTTATAGTTGTTACTTCAGACATATAGGAGTTCCCTGTATCTGGTTGGTTATTGTCAAGGACACCATCAACATATATTTTAAGGTCTTGTAAGTAAGGCCCGTCAGCAGGATCGTAAGTAACTGCAACATGATGCCATTTTTCATTGTCAAGATTTCCAGTTTCTGATTGTACATTAGATCCTCCCGCCTCAACTCTGATGTATCCAGCATGAACCATAAGGTTAAACATCTGACTTGGAGAATTCTGGCCCCAGCTGACTATTGTTTTGCGACTACCTTCTGTATTTGTCTTAAACCATGCCATTACTGTGCGTTTCCTATCAGCTCCAATCCCTTTATAGGGAGTCTCTAAATAATTCTCATTAATTCCGGGAGCTTCATAAGCACCTGAAGAATTCATATCTTTATCTGAAACAAAAGCAGGTTCATAAGTTCCTATTTGATACAAATTCCGTTGATAGGGAGAGTCATCATCCAGGTTATTATTAAAATTATAATTGACCTGAAGGGGACCTGTACCGCTTGTTTCGTAAACATTAATGTAATCATCCACTGTTTTTTCATCTGTGCCTGCGCTATTTGTAATCTTAACTGTTACCGCATATTGTCCAGGTATATCATAAGTAACATTAGGATTAATATCCTCACTTGTTTCTGGAATTCCTCCTTCAAAGATCCACTCATATGATGCTAACTGAGCATCACCACAGCTAAACACTATATTTCCGCCAACAAGCGTTTCAATATAGTTGGATGTAAAATCGGCCACTGGAGCCTGAAGGCTTACGCCATGAAGAGTAGAACGCCAAAAACCGCGGCCATCAGTAGAAATTGTAATGAAGCTATCGTCTCTGTCTGTTCCATAGTAGATATCCATGCCTGATACCCTGATCGCAGGAAGATTGTTTGAATAATCTACCCAGCTTGCCATATCTGCATCTTTATAAAAGACGCCGATATCGGTACCAACATATAATCCTTCGTTAGAGGAATTATCGTAAATCATTTCCAAAAGGCCTACAGCAGGTAAATTATAAGTTATGTTCTCCCAATTTTGCCCTTTATCAATTGATTTGTAGATTTTACTTCCCAAAAGGATATATACCAGATCCTCGTTAGTAGGATGTGTCGCAATATCAGTAACATATCCTGAAAAGGGAAGGCTTGATGTAAGGTTGGTAAATGGTGGCGAGTCATCATTTGCATTATCAAATCGTACTAATACATTGCCTCGCGCAACATACAACATATCATGATTGGCAGAGCATTGTTCAATTTTTTGAATCTTGGTACTACCGCCAAACAAACTTATATTTTGCCAGTTAACTGTGCTGGCTCGTGCATTTTTGGTTCGGTGGACTTCAAACGCACCAATAAATAGTGTGTTGGGATCTGATTTATGTAGTGCTCCTGTGCCTGTATAATTTCCTTTTTCACCAAGATCAGGAAATATATTGGTATAGTTGAAGCCGGCATTATTAGAGCGACTTATTTTTTCGTATTTAAGGTGATAAACATAGTTTTCGTCTGTTGGATCTATAATACATGTAGCCTCATCTCCTCCCCATGGAGTGTACCAGATACCGTTATGGTTTAATTTTACCCCACAGTGCATTGTGCCACCCGCTACATTGGTTTTTACGGTCTGACTCTGCGTACATTCATATATTTCGGCAATTGGCAATCCATCTGTAATCATTTGGAACTGACCCTGATCATTGAGATAATAGACTCCTCCATCATTTACAGAAAAAATCCTATTATCATGAGGGTTGTAAGCCCAGTTTAATTGATCAAGGTGAAGACTGCTTCCTTCAGTAGTTACGTCAGAATAATAAAACGTCCAGGTTTTTCCTTTATCAATTGATTTCCATGATTTAACGCCACCGGCATAAACGATGTTAGCGTTAACCGGGTCGGCACAAACGAATAAATTGTAATTAGGCTGGCCTCTCGATAAGTCTCCATCAGAATCGTATCCTGAGATACAAGGGCTTTGTCCCGATTGCTTTGTGAAAGTTACACCGGCATCTTCCGATAGATAAAGTCCTTCAAATGAATCCTGATCAAGGTGATCACGAAGGTTAATTACATATACATAATCAGCTTGAGCAGGAGTTACAGCCACTCCCATAAAAGAGCCCGTTCCAAATGTTGTATTTTCAGTCCAGCTGAGTCCACCATCTTCAGAGCGATAAAAATTACTTGTAGCAGCGTTTGTTGCTGCGTATAAAATTTGGGGATTTGTTGGATGACTATCAAGGTCGGTTACTTTGCTGGCTGTCTGAACTATGTTCCAGGTAGACCCGGCATCGCTTGACAAATAAATACCATTTTCACTTCCGGCAATTATTGTTTTCGTATCATTAGTTTTAATGAGTAATGCATTTGTTTTTGCTGTTACGCTGGTTTGTGACCATGTGGTTCCTCCATCGCCAGAGATATACACACCATTGTCTGTTCCCATAAAAATCGTATCGGGATAGGTAGGTGATACTTCGCAAACAAATACGTTTTCTGTTAAATTATCGGAAATAGGCATCCACGATGCTCCATAATCTGCAGTTTTAAAAAGCCCCCCTTTAAAAGTGGAAACAAAAAAGGTATTTGGGTCAGTAGGATGGAATTCAATGTCCTTTACTCTTCCTCCATCTTTTTTAAAGCCTTTTCTTGGACCAACATTTATGGGGCCATAGTTAAACCACTCACCTTCTTGTGATACATCAGACATTGTTCGGAGTTTCTGAAACTCACTGCTAATTTGGGCGGCACTAATTACTTTTCCATATTGATCTACTCTTCTCGAATTAATGGTATACCATTGCTCGAATTGTTTGCTCCGGTCACCTTTATAATGTTCATGACTTTCCCAGTATCTATCAAAAGCTTCACGCGCCTCAGACATATTTACACCAGGTCGCTCCATCATATCAATCCATACAGGATAGTCCTCTTCTTCAACTTCCTTTATAGGTTCCTTTGTAAGGAACAAAGCACCAATTATAAATACAAAGACAAAAACAATAATATATTTACTCCAACTTTTCATGACTTCAAATTATTATTGAGAATTTAATATAGATAAACATCCCCAATTTTTCATTTCAAATAGGGCAGCAAAAATTACCAGATTTTACTGCCCCATTATGTTCTACTATTAACTACTAAAAACTACTATGAAAAAAAACATTAATTTTATATATTTTTAAGGCATTCGTAAGTAGAATTCTATTTAGTTTCAGCCATAATGGCCTGAATTTGTTCAGGTATCAATACTACATCGAGAATTCTAATATCATCAAGAGCTCCATCCCAGAAATAATTATCTGTATAATTTTCGGCTCCAATTCTAACATCGTTTGTAAGGATATCAGTATTAATTACGGTCGTTTCTGAATTATATGATCCCGATCCATCCGCATTATTTGCTTCTAATTCACCATCAATATAGATTTTAACGTCTTGTAAGTAAGGTCCGTCAGCCGGGTCATAAGTAACAGCCAGGTGGTGCCAGGTATCATCATTAAGTCCTGCCCGAGTTGTTCTCACGTTACTTGCTCCTGCTTCTACTCTTACCTGTCCATCTTGCATCATTACATTAAACATTGCACCTCCGGAGTTTTCTCCCCATGAAACAATAGTTCTGCGACTTGCACTTGTAGAGGGACTTATAAACCATGCTGTTACTGTTCGCGGAGCATCTCCACCAATAGCTTTAAAATCAGGAATTGACAGATATTCAAGAGTAAGATTGGGGGCAAGCCATGCACTGTTGGCATTCCCATTATGATCTTCCGTGTAAACCGGATCACCATAATTTGATACAGCATCAATCAGATTGCTTCCCTCGTCTGTAAGGTTTTCTGAAAATTTATATATTGAAAGAAATGGGATTTGCGCACCAGTAACTTCAATGTAATCAACTTTAGTAATTTCATCAGCTCCTGCATCATTTCTCACTGTCACAGTTACCGCATAAACTCCGGGCACATCGTATACTACTATTGGGCTATTGGCGCTGCTATATGTCGGAGTTCCTCCAGCAAAATTCCAGGTCCACAGGTAAGGTTCGTTTGTCGAAAGATCAGTAAAAGTTACTGAATCGTGTTCTGTAAGAGAGGTTCCAGATGCTGCGAAGTCAGCTACTGGTTTTGGACCAAGGTCTATTGGATCGTCAGTGCAGCCGGTTATTGCAAATCCAAGTATTGCAACTGCAATGGTTTTAGGTATTATATTTTGAAAAAGTTTCATATTACTCATATTTATAATTAAATATTAATTTGATAACAATTTTTATTGCCATCCTGGATTTTGTTCTAATGCTGAGTTCAGCACAATCTGGTCTGAAGGCAAGGGATATAAATAATAATGCTCAGGGAATGCAGGCGGTGTGCCAGTTACAAATTGTACGTAGCCTTCGGCAGCATTGTTCTGGATATTAATTGTTTTTGCATAATAAGATTGTTTGATCCAACGACCTAACTTAACTTCGGTAGCATAATCCATTTTTTTCCATCTTCTCAGATCTTCTCGTCTCAGACCTTCCCCCATTAACTCTACAGCTCGTTCTCTTCTGATTTCGAATAATACAGGGTCAACTGTTGGATCTCCTGTTGGATCAAAATTAGCATCGATACTTGTAATAAGCATAGGTTGAACATCGCCACGGACTCTCAATAGATTGATTGTCTGATCGGCAACTGTTTGATCAAACGAACCCATTTCAAATTTAGCTTCCGCATAATTCATTAATACTTCGCCCATTCTGAATACTGGAGCATCTGCAAAGTCAGCTGATGATCTTCCTGTATTCAGCTGGTTAAAATGTTTCCAGATTCTGAATCCCGTTGCATATGTTTTGTTAAAACCAGCTTCGTCAAAGTTTGGCACTTCGGCTATTATCTTACCTGACCAGTTTAAATCTGGAAGAGTTTTATGTAACTCATCGCTTAACTGCTCCATCACAGCAAAATATTCCTTATCAGCATCTACGCCCGTATGCTCCCATGTAGTTGCACCATTTAGTGTTACTTTGTAGGGTGGAGGTGTAGTGTAGAGTAAGCGGTCGTCACGATTTCTGAATTCCATGTATTTATCTTTGTCTCCTTCAAATAAGGGGCTGTTCCAGATTGTTTGACCATCCTTACACAGGAATTTATCAACACCTTTTCGGGTAATATCCCATGAAGCGTTAGATGATCTGAAGTTAGTTGCCATTAAAACGTGCAATTGATCTTCAACATATCGTTTGTACAAAATGATACCATCTTTCCCTTGTAGAGCTTCACTGTTAAACAGATCGTCATAGTCCGGGTGTAGGGTAGGAAAAGTAGTCATTAGTTTTTCAGAAGCAAGAATACTGGCATTTATATATTGTTCATGATCCGACAGGCTATGGTATTTTCGCCACGTACCTTCAAATAGTCCAAACCTTGAAATCAGTGCGTTTACAACATTGGTATTAATTGTATTTGGACCATCACCATTTGTATTTATATTCTCCTCTGCCCATTCAAGGTCTCTTAAGATATTTGCAGCAACTTCATCTCTTGAATTTCTAGGGCCATATAGTATAGCTGTATCTGCATCAGTTATATTATTTTCAAGCCAGGGTATTCCGCCGTATAATACCAGTAAATCAATAAATTCGTATGACCTGAAGAATAATCCAACTGCTCTCCAGTGATTTCTTTCTTCATCTGTCATATCAGATTCATCCAGGTTAGAAAGCATAATGTTAACCCTTCTGATATTTTCATAAGGCTCAGACCATTTAGTTGAAGCACTTGGAATATTTACATTGTTCCACAAGTAGTCACTCCCAGTTGCCCAGCTACCATATTGCATCAGGTCAGCATCAACATCTCTCATCATTATTTGTCCGCTGACTTTACCCTCATAAGCATGAAACGATTCATAGAAACCCCATGCATAAGTTTTTACATTATCATAAGTTGAAAAAGCGGTAGACTCAGATAACTCATCTTTTGGAGCAAGGTCTAAAAAGTCTTCACTACATCCTGCTACAAGAAACAGAAGTAATACTATTGCTGATATTTTTTGTATATATTTCATTTTTTTCTGTTTTAATGTTAGAATGTAAGATTAAGACCAACTGAATAATTCCTCATAATTGGATAAACTCCATTAGTGGTCTGATCAGGATCAAGTCCCACAGGGAGATTATCGAAAGTGAAAAGATTATTTCCTGAAACAAATACTCTTAGGGTTGATATCTTCACTTTGTCAAGAATCCTTTTAGGCAGCGTATAACCCAAGGTGATATTTTTTATTCTCAGGTAAGCACCATCAGAAAGGTATTTGGTTTGAGTTCTTGTGCTTAGGCCATAATTACTTCCTGAATTATCAGTAGGATTACCATAAATTCTTGGGTAGTAAGCATCCTGATTATCAGGTGTCCAGTAATCCATTTGATGTGCAAAAATATGGTCGAATTGTGATAGATAAGGCCAAATCAAATCGCCACCCAAATTCAGGTCTCGTTTAGCAACACCATATAACATCAAGGTGAAATCAAAATTTTTGTAGTTGGCAAAAGTGTTTATGCCAAATTGATAACGAGCGACACTATTTCCAATAATTTGTTTGTCCCCTGGACCGGTGTGAACAATTAATTCGCCTGTAGTCTCATCATATTCCGGATATAATGTACTGTTACCATTATTGATTGTTCCATCACCATTAAGGTCTTTGTATTTCACATCACCGGGATAGGGTATTGGTTCATCTTCAATTCGCACAACACCTTCTTTCAACTGGCGTTCGAGGCCTGACAGGTGGGCATCAAGAGTTCCTTCCACAAAGTCATCAAGGGTATAATAGCCATCCGTTACATAACCCCATATTTCTCCTATCATACGTCCTACATAGTACTGAGATAATAAACCTGCAGGATTGTCAAACTTAGTAATCATAGTTTGGTTATCCGTTAAGTTAAATTGAATCTCATAGTTAAAATCACCCTTTATATCTTGCCATGAAAGTTCCATTTCCCATCCTTTTGTCTCGAGGTCGGCGGCATTTGCAAAAGGTGCTTCAGTTCCAAGAATTGCAGGCAGTTCAGCACCAGGGATTAACATATCAAACGTCTTTCTTGTGTACATGTCCATAGAGATCCCAAGCTTGTTTTTGAAAAATCCTGCATCCAGTCCAATATTAGCTGTTTGCACTACTTCCCATGTAAGCCAAGGACTTACCAACTGAGCAGGATTTATTGATACATACCTTAAATCAGTATTTAAATCAATCCAGCGAACTTCAGGTGTTTTATAGCCAGGAATTGTCGGGTATAAATCACCGGTATTCTGATTTCCGATTTCACCCCATGATCCGCGTAATTTCAGATTTGAAACTTGTTCCACAGACTCCATAAAAGTTTCTCTCCCAATATTCCAACCTGCAGAAAATGAAGGAAAGAAACCAAAACGGCTACCTTCGGCAAATCTGGAAGATCCATCGTAACGGCCATTTGCTTCAAACAGATACTTTTCCTTATAATTATAATTAAATCGTGTAAAGTAGCCCATTACTGCCCAATCGCCATATGAATCACTTCCGTCATATTCTCCTATTCCTGTATCAATTCCCGGCGTGGTAATAGAAATCATGTTTTTTCGACTAACAGAAAAGCTTTCACTAATCCTTGTTTCAATATTGTAGCCTCCTAAGATTTTAAAATTGTGGTTAGAAATGCTCTTTTTATACGTAGCATATATGTTCGATGCATGATTAATAAAATCGGCATATGTCCTAGTATACTTTGTATTCTCGGAATCTTTTTCCAACTTAATAAACTTATGAGCACTTGCAAACTCAAACTGGTTGTCAATAGCTCTGGTAGTTGTAAATCCTTTTTGGAAAGTGTATTCTGCCGTAAAAGAGAGATCCTTAAAAGGAGAGTATTCGAGACTTTGAAAGAAACGAAAATTATCGATTGTCTTTGTGCTTGGCACTCTATATCTTTCCAAGTTGCCCGGAGATTCAAACGGAAGCACTTCTCCATCAGGCAACTCAAAGTGGCCTATAGGATCATACATGGTCCTTTGAATAGCTGAGCTGTAGCTTCCAATTGGATTCGTTCGTTCACTGGCTCTATAAAATAAATTAGTTGTTGATTTTAAATTCGAAGTCAAATCAGCATTTAAATATGCATTTAAATTGTAATTTTTAAATTTATCATTATCGGTAACCAATACCCCATCTTCATAACTATGTCCGAAATTCACACGATAAGAAACCTTTTCAGCTCCTCCACTCATTGTAAAGTTTTGAATAGTTGAAACACCACTGTTATTAAGAAAATCGTTTATTAGTCCCGATTCACTCAGCGGATAGTATATACCAGTCCCCTCATCAAGCACCATAGGATAAGCTGTATTACTTACAGGATCCATGACAAACTCCAGTTGACTTGGATCTGAGTCGTACTGATCAAGGTAGTTCAGCCAGGTATCTACTTCCTGATTGGAAAAATACCGGTAAACACCAAAGTCATCTAAGGCTTCTACAAATTGTCTGGTTGTTGCAGCTTGAGGTAATTCAGATGGTGTAGAAAAACTTTGAGTTGTTGAAAAGCTGAATTTCATGGGCTGATTTTTCTCTGCCTTTTTTGTAGTTATTAATACTACACCAAAAGCAGCCCGTGATCCATAAATTGACGAGGCAGCAGCGTCTTTTAGTACTGTTACCGATTCAATGTCTCTTGGATTAACATCATCTAACGACATAGGAACGTTATCAACAAGAACCAAGGGTCCTCCACCATTAATAGATGTGAATCCACGTATATTTATTGAAGTTCCGGTTTTTCCAGGCTGACCTGAAGTGGATACAACCTTCAGTCCGGCACTAATACCCTGAAGCGCCTCAGCTGCATTTACAATTGGACGATCAGCTATCATGTTTTCCATTTCAACAAAAGAAGTTGCTCCTGTTACATCCGCCTTCTTCTGCGATCCAAACCCTACTACAATTACCTCATCCAGCCCTATGGTAGATTGTTTCATGCTGACATCAAGGTTTGTTCTTCCTGAAGTACTGAGTTCCTGTGTTATCATACCTATAAAGGAAAAAACCAAAATCGAAGTGTCGCTGGATACAGAAATTTCATAAGTACCCGCTACATTACTGATTGTACCGTTTGCAGTACCTTTCTCAATGATAGTGATCCCGGGAAGGCCCTGCCCACTCTCATCCGTTACTTTTCCTTTAACCTGCTTTGTTTGTCCGAATGACAGAATGCTGGTGAAAGAAAAAATCCAAAATAGAAATAGAAATTTTTTCATAGTTGATTTAGCTTAATTTAACTGTTCAGTTTTAGATTTAATAATTCAGACTCCGCATTTTCTAAAAACAAAAATCAATGAATTTGAATAATCGCAGTATCATTTATCATTCTATATTCAGTATAAATCCGAGAACATTTAGCAAATATCATTCATGGTACAGGACAAATAATTCATAAATTCAAAGGATTACACTAATTTTATATTAGTTTTGAGTGTTTTTGAAGAGAATCAGAGTTTTGCAGAAGTAAAATCCTATAGTGAGTTTTTGGATCATAAACTGAATGAGGAATATGGAATGAAGAGCATTCGAATCATATCATTATTAGTTGGAGTGATAATTTTATTATCTTCTTTTTCTTCTCCTGTGAAATTTTCGTTTCTGACCATTAAAGATGGTTTGTCACAATCAAGTGTAAAGTGTATTCACCAGGACTCTGATGGATACCTTTGGTTTGGTACAGCAGATGGGCTTAATAAATTTGACGGCTATAAATTCACAATATATCATTATGACCCTAATGAATCCCGCTCAATAGCTGCTAATGAAATAAGCTGTATTTACGAAAATCCATACGATTCTGTCTTGTGGATAGGTACTAAATCCAAAGGGCTTGCTGTCTATAATAAAGAAAAGGATAATTTCATTTCATTCAGTAGATTCGTTCAGAATCAAAGTACTGTTCCTCCTGATTTTATAAATGATATCCTTGCAACTAAGGATGATAAACTATGGTTTGCAACCAGGGAAGGTGTTTGTTTCTTTAATTCCGAAGATTCGAGCTTTATTTATCCTGATGTTATCTTGGAATCAGGCTTGCACAACGTAAATTGTCTGGAAACAGATAAAAATGGAAATCTTTGGTTAGGAACTTCCAGAGGCTTGTTTTTATGGAGCCTGGACAAACGAATAGACGAAGATGCCCCTGAGAAGATTGAATTGAACCACAGGAATACGAATTTAAATATTACCACTCTGAAATATGATATTAAGGGTAATCTTTTTATTGGAACAGGGAATCAAGGACTTTTTAAATACAATCCGGTTACCAAAGCGCAATCACGATACGTATCATCAGAGTTAAGTAACAGTATATCATCAAGCAGGATCAGGGATATTTTGCAAACCAGGAATGGCGATTTATGGATTGGTACAATGGATGGCCTTTGTAAGTTAGATGTTAAAAATGACAATTTTGAGATTCATAGGAATATTCAATATGAAGCCGAATCCCTGAATAATGATGTAATTTATTCCCTCTATGAAGATTTGTCTGGAATTATATGGATAGGAACTTATTTGGGAGGTATCAATAAGATAGATCCTATACAAAATCGATTCTCAAAATACAATAATTTCTCTTTATTTACTGATCATCATAGTGGATATAACGACATTAGATCAATTTTTGTTGATGATGAGATGTCAACATGGGTAGGGACATCAAAGGGACTTTTAAAATTAGAACCGGATTTTTTTACTTCTGCTTCGAAGAAAGATCACATGGAAACATTTTTTGAGGAACGGTCAATCGGAAATCTTTTATTTCATGAAAAGGAAGGGATTTTTATATCTACAGGATCTGACATTGTACTGAGGGATAAGAATGGAAATATGAAGTATTTATCTTCTCAAATCAATCAGCAAACCGGACTTAACATTCAGTCCTTTTCCTCAGCCATAATTGATTCAGATAATGATATATGGTTTGCAACTAATTTTGGCCTGCTAAAATACAAAGTTATAGACAAATCTTTCAGCTTTATAACTCCCGGAATGCCAGATTCAGAAGAAGTATATTTATATATTTTAGCTATAGAAGAAGACCTTAGCGGAGCACTATGGATTGGGACATTCAATGGGGAACTTTATAAGTTTGATAGAAATACAGAAACATTTGAACAGCATATTCCTTTTAAAGAGGAAAATATGCTTGTTAGTTTTAATAAAATTTTCTCAATCCACGAATCCAGTCTCGAATCTATCTGGCTTGGCACTAATCTTGGCTTGTATGAATTCAATCCTGAAACTTCTGAAATTAAAAGATATCTTGATTCAGATGGCTTGTCAAACAATGTTGTATATGGGATATTAGAAGATAATAGCGGCAATATATGGTGTAGTACGAATAATGGGATTTCAGTTTTTAATATCAAGCTAAGAACTTTTACAAATTTCTCATACGAGGACGGATTGCAAAGCAATGAATTTAACCAGGACGCTTATTATAAATCACAAGATGGTACAATGTACTTGGGCGGTGTTGAAGGATTGAATATTTTTAATCCTGATAACCTGAAATATAATACATATATACCATCCATTAGAATTACAGGATTGCAGATTCATCATGAACCTACAGATCATTCTACTCACCCTGATATTTTAGACAAACAGATAAGTAAATTAAATGAATTGAGGTTATCGCATAAACAATCGACTTTTAGCTTCGAATTTACAGCATTAAGTTTTAGTATACCAGCAAGGAACAGTTATGAATATATGTTGGAAAATTATGACGAGAATTGGATCGATGCGGGAAATAGTCGAATAGCCTCTTACACCCATGTTCCTCCCGGAAATTATATCTTCAAAGTTAAAGGGGCAAATTGCGATGGCTTATGGAATGAGACCCCTGCTTCAATCAAGGTAATAATTTCACCACCTTTCTGGAACAGAACATTGTTTAAACTACTGCTTTTTGTAGCAATCAGTTTCTTTATATATTTATTCTTATACTTCAGATTTAGGAATATTAAAATTTCAAAAGCAGTACTTGAGAAAAATGTACTTGAGAAAACACAAGCCTTGTCTGAGCAGAATATTCAGATTGAAAAGCAAAATGAAGAGCTGCTTAGGATTAATGAGGAGATTATAAATCAGAACGAAGATATTAATCTAAAAAATAGTAAACTAAGTGAGCAGCATGAGCAAATTATTAAGCAAAGAGATAATTTGTTAAACCTTACCGAGCAGATCAAAGAAGTAAATCAGACGAAACTTAGATTTTTCACAAGTGTTTCTCATGAGATCAGGACTCCACTTACCTTAATTATCGGACCATTAAATGAACTTGTAGGAAATATTGAAGATCTTACTAAAAACCAGCTTAAACGAAAATTTGAAACAATTTATGGAAATGCTTCGAAATTATTGATAATAGTGAACCAACTTCTCGATTTCAGGAAGGTGGAAACAGATAATATGAAGCTGAAAATTTCAAGATTTGAACTTGTTTCATTTGTTCAGCAAATAGCATTCCTATTCAATGAAATGGCTACAGTAAAACATATAAATTTTAGTTTTATTTCTGAGCATAAGCAACTTGAAATTTGGGCTGATAATGAAAAAATTGAGAAAATAATATATAATCTCCTGTCGAATGCATTCAAATTTACTCATGAGGGAGGACAAATTAGCCTTTCCATTGTAGAGGATGCCTCGTCAGGATATGCGGTTATTTTAGTTAAGGATACAGGAGAGGGTATTGAGGAAGATAATATACCCTATATTTTTGAGCGATTCTACCAGCAAAGTAATATGCAAAACAGCGGGAATACAGGAAGTGGTTTAGGGCTTGCTCTTGCAAAAAAGTATATTGAAATGCATCAGGGTAAGATTGAAGTGGAAAGCACACGTGGCAAGGGAAGTAGTTTTATTGTTAAAATTCCTTTGGGAAATCAACATATTGAAGGCAGTGATAATGTTGAAATTGGGAGCAAATCACAAGAGCTAAATAGAGAACTGATAAAAGCAAGTATTAGTGATTACATGCCGGTATCGGTGGAAGGAGCTGACACAAGTGAAGATTTGAAAAAACCTGTTGTATTACTTATTGAGGACGACAAGAATCTGGGAGGATATCTTAAAGATGTTTTATCGGGACGTTTCCGTGTAATCCATTCAGATTCAGGAGAAAAAGGTTTTTCACTTTCCAAAAAGAAGAATCCTGATATTATCATTAGTGATGTGATGTTGCCTGGTATGAATGGATTTGAATTTTGTGTCAAAGTGAAATCTGAATTCAAAATAAGCCATATTCCAATCATAATGCTTACCTCTTTAGCTGACCATGAAAGTCACATGAAAGGTATTAAATCGGGTGCTGATGCATTTATTACAAAGCCTTTTGATTTGCAACAATTAATCCTTACAATTGAAAACCTTATTGAGCAAAGGAAAAAACTGCAATTGAAATTTACGAAGGAAACAACAATCGATGCCCCGACTCTTTTTGAAGGCACAGAGGATAAGGAGTTCCTTATTAAAATTATTTCATGTGTTGAAAGTAACCTTTCAGATACTTCCTTTAATGTTGATAAATTATGTACTGAAATTGGACTAAGCCAACCACAGGTTTATAGAAAAGTTAAAGCTTTAACGAATCTTTCAATCTCAGAATTCATTCGAAACATCAGGTTAAAGAAAGGGAGTCAACTTTTATTATCTCATAAGTTCAATATTAATGAAGTTGCCTATGAGGTTGGTTTCAATGACCCAAATTATTTTACAAAGTGTTTTATTAAATTATTTAAGATGACTCCAAGTGAATATGTGAAAACATTTTAATGACCTCATCATATGAAAACCCTATATTCTTTTTAAGCATGAGAAATACATTATATTCAAGATACAGTTTAGGCGCTTCGATGGCATTAATTGCAGGAGCATCTTTAAATGCTTTCGCTCAAAAGCCAAATATTATTCTATTCAACATTGATGACATGGGCTGGGTAGATGTTGCCAATTATGGAAATCCATATATTGAAACACCAAATATAGATGCCTTAGCACAAGATGGAATGAAGTTTACAAGTGCATACGCCAGTGCACCCAACTGTGCTCCATCCAGAGCTTGTTTGATTTCCGGTCAATATACCCCTCGCCATGGTGTATATACTGTTGGCAGCTCTAATCAGGGTGCAACAGAATTAAAACAACTAATACCTGTTTCCAATACAGCATATCTCAGCAATACATTGCCAAATATTTCGAAAGCAATGAAAGATGCAGGTTATGTTACAGCAACAATGGGTAAATATCATGTGGGAGCAGACCCTCTTCAAATGTTTTGGGATGTTAATGTTGCCGGGGGATCAGAGGGGAACCCAGGGTCAGGAGGTTTTTTCGCACCCTATAATTCTTCGATATTAGATAATAATAACTTTCAGGATGGCCCTGTCGGGGAGTATTTAACAGATCGATTGACTGATGAGGCTTTAGATTTTATTAATAGCAATAAAGACACTACTTTCTTTTTGTACCTTCCTCATTACGCAGTGCATACGCCTATTGCTGCCCATTCAAATTTAATAGCGAAATATGCAGCATTGTTTCCGCAATTATCCAATTCATGGCATGTTTATTTAGGCATGATTGTCAGTGTAGATGAAAGTGTAGGAAGGGTTGTTGCGGAAATAGAAAGCTTAGGCCTGACAAATAACACAGCATTTTTCTTTACCTCCGATAATGGTGGTTTACCATCTTATACTTCTATGGCTCCTTTGAGGGGAAACAAAGGAATGCTCTACGAAGGAGGAATTCGTGAACCTTATATTGTAAAGTGGCCGGGTCATGTTAATGGAGGGACCACCTGTGATGTGCCGATTAATAATATAGATTTTTATCCGACTTTTGTTGAGATGGCAGGAGGAACTGTTCCCGCAGGACATACATTAGATGGCTTAAGCCTGCTTCCATTACTGGAAGAAACTGGAACATTAAGTCGTGAAGCTATTTTCTGGCACAGTCCAATTTATTTAGCAACCGCCTATGGGATTCCTGAGGCATTCAGAACAACACCTTCCTCGGCAATGAGAAAGGGACCATGGAAATTGATTCGTTTTTATGAGACTTCAGAAATAGAACTTTATAATCTTAGGGATGATATTGGAGAAACAAATAATCAGGCTGAGTTTTTACCTGATACTGTAGATATGCTTATTTCATTATTGGATCAGTGGATTACAGACACAGGAGCTCCTGTTCCAACAGCTGAAAACCCCGGTTATGCAGATCGTTTAATTTATACTACACTTGAAGCAAACGGAGGAAATGGTAGAGTAGCAGGATATTGCAATGAAAATACAGATGCAAAATATGAAGTAGATACTGTTTATCTGAAGGTATATCACAACAATAGTTTGTTTTTTGAGGAAAAGCAAGTTATGACTTACTCAGGTGGCATTGCCATTTTTAATTATACGGTAAACATGCCGGGTACTCCGGGAGAATATAAGTATAAAGTGTATTTCATGCGAAATGGTATAGTTGAGATAGATAGAATAATAACAGATATTTCAAAGGCTGTTGTGGATGATGATGTCCCACAGCAAAAAGAAATTATTGCAAAATGGACTTTCCCTCTTGGAGATGATTCAAATTTGGAAGCAGACGAAACAAATTCATATAATACTGGTTTTGCAAGCTTAAGTTTGGAAGGTACTGATGCGATTGTATGGAAAAACGGTAGTTCTTCAGGAGCTCCTTACGTGACAGGTTGGGACAATGGTGTTGATACAAAAGGCTGGGTATATAAAGTGAATTCTACTAATATTAACAGTTTAGAGATTGAAGGTGAATTTTTTATTCCAGATGCTTTACCTGGACCAAGAGATTGGAAAGTTCAATACAAGACTTCTGAGGGTGGGACATATATTGATATCCCAAATTCATCAATATTAGTTGATCAAACGCAGATATACATACCATTTTCTGTAGCGCTTTCCAGTGCGTGTTCAAATCAGGTAACGTTATTTGTAAGAATAACTGTAGCTAGTACAACAAATGCTAAAGGAGGAACAACAATTGCCACCGGAGCTATTAAAACGGACAATGTTGTGATTGAAGGAATGCTTCAGTTAATCTCCACCAAAATATTGGAAGCAGAAGAGCCGGCTGTGAAAATTTTCCCAAATCCAAGTAATGGAGAATTTAATATTATTATCGATAACAGATACAATGAATATGTAAAGATTGATCTCATTGACCTTAACGGAAAGATTGTATATAGCAGATGGTATGATGAAGATGCATTTATTTCAATGAATTTAAATCTTTCTTCTTATCCGAAAGGGTTTTATGTAGTAAAAACTACAGTAGGAAATAATCAATATGTAAATAAATTATTGATTAACTAATTTAAGATGAAGTTTTTATTTCTTGATGCGGGATAGATTTTCCTTGATCAGTATCTTACCTTATCCCTTTATTGATACGCTGAACCATGTAGAATATTCTGGATTGAACATTTATAATTTTGCAGAGTTTGCTTGCAGGCACTATATATATTTTACCGAAAACTCTAATTTAATATAATGTGATTTCCAGGGGATGTATTTGCATATTTATATTGTAAAATGTATATTGCAAAATAGAATATACAAAATGTAAAATCATGATAACGCCACGAACGCCTTTCCCGACAAGCGGATATTTTGGGCCAGCATATTTTTGTGACCGTGAAGATGAATTAATTCAGCTTAAAAGAAATGTCAGAGGAGGTAATTCAACTACATTGGTGGCACTGAGGAGGATAGGGAAAACAGCTCTTATCAGGCATTTGTATCATAATATGGGGAAGAGTTATCTTATGATATATGTGGATATTTTGCCTACAGAGTCAATGAGTGAACTATTAAATCATTTTGCAGCTGCAGTTTCATCAGCATTGCCTGAAAGTTCCCATCTTGGGAAGAAAATCTGGAAATATATTCGCTCCTTGAGGCCTGTATTGACTTATGATGCTTTGCAAGGAACACCTTTAATTAGTATCAATTCAACACCAGAAGAGAGTAAGCAATCAATTGCTGAGCTTTTTTCAATCCTTGAAAGTCAGTCCAAGCCTGTAATTATTGCTATTGATGAATTTCAACAGATTCTCAACTATCCCGAAAAAAATACTGATGCCTGGTTGCGAACTATTATGCAGGAACTAAATAATGTAAGTTTCATATTTTCCGGGAGCGAGCAGCATTTAATGCAGGATCTTTTTATGAATCCGGAACGTCCTTTCTACCGTAGCACTCAGATGATTAAAATTGGAAAAATTGAACATGAGAAGTACCGTAAATTTATAGTGAAGACATTTGAGGAGCACCGTAAGTTTGTTCCTGAACCTGTAGTTGATGAGATTCTTCATTGGGCAGATTGTCACACATATTATGTTCAGCTGATATGCAACAGAGTATTTCTGGCTTCCGGAAAGCGAATAAATTCTGAATTATGGAAGCTGGAAGCTACTAAACTCTTGAAAGAGCAGGAATTTGTCTTCTACGGATACAGAGAGATGTTAACAAAACCACAGTGGAATTTATTAAAAGCTATAGCAAGAGATGATCTAGTGTTGCAACCAACTTCTTCAGAGTTCATCAGTCGACATCAGCTTGGGAATCCTGCCACTGTGCTTCGATCCTTAAAATCCCTACAGAAAATGGAATTGGTTTACAGGGAGATTGATCCTAATGGAGATAGGATTTATGGAATATATGATGTTCTATTTAAGCGATGGATTACTTAACCACATATCCAATAACTCCGGAACAACCCCAGATCCAACTCCGCCAGGAGAATTTGTTAAATAGGCAATTCCGAAATCTTCATCCCTGCAATAGGCGATCTCTGCCCTGTATCCTTGTACATATCCGCCATGATAGGCGACATGGTGACCCTGATACCCTATGATCCTCCATCCCAGGGCATAGTGCTTCGACTCTATATGATTCCATTTTCTCAGGTAAACACGCCGCAAGGGTGAAATGACCTGGGGAGTCAATACCTTTTCTGTAATACTGGAGCTTAGAATAGTTGAATCATGTCCCGACAAGGCAATTAAAAATTGTCCCATGTCGGAGATACTGGCGTTGATTCCTGCAGCAGGTTTGGTGTTGTAATACCTGTCGTTTAGCGATAAAGTTCTGTGTCCACTGTGGGGTAAGGCAATGTTATTATTATCGGCGAATGCGCTAAAGTTTGCTGAGGCATCACTCATCCCAAAGGGAGTGAAAACCTTTTCTTGCAACAATTCTTCAAAGGATTTCGATGTTTTTACGGTGGAGATTGTATCGTAGAGACTGAAAACCACATTCTGGTAACCATAAAGTTTTCCGGGTACAGCGCTGATATTTACCAGCTGCAGACTGTCCATAATAATATGGAAAGGTACTTGAGCTTCAACGAGGTTATCATATGCATGGGGAACAAGTCCTGAAGTGTGACTCAGGATATGCCGGATGCGTAAATCGGCAGTATTTATTGAGTCCTTCAAGCTAAATCCGGGCAGATAGTCAAGCACTTTATCGTCAAGACAAACAATCTGCTCTTCAGAAAGAATTCCAGTCAGGACCCCTGTAACCGTCTTTGATACGGATGCGAGTCTGAATACCGTATGTATGTTAATCGAATCTTCTCCTCCCGATTCCTTTACGCCATAACATTTTATATGGGCTATTTCTCCTTTGTATGTGATCACAACTGCTGCTCCAACCAATCCTGAACTGTCTATCTTCTGACTCAGCAAACTATCGTAGCGAAAAATAAGTGAGTCCACTTTTGTCATCACCTTCTCAACAAGTAGCTCCGGGACAAGATCATCCGATTTCCTGCTGCTTGAAAGGAAAACAAAGATTGTAACAACTATTATAAGACCAACGAAGGTCAAAAAGTATCTTTTCATCATCATGTTCTTCCTGAATTTTAAAATAGCCTGGTTTCTTACTTCACCAGCTTAAATGTTTGTACTCCTTCTTCCTGGTAAGTACGAACTACATAAATACCATTTGAGAGGCCTGATACATCAACGCTCATGTTGTTGTTGAGGTTTGAAACGCTCATCATTAATTTACCACTCATGTCAAAGATGTCAATACTGCTTGCATCAGCAGCATTCTCAATATAGAGAATATCTTCTACTGGATTTGGATACATCTTAATGGTCTTGCTTACTGAATTGCTTACACCAACGTACTGACCGCTAATTGTAATCATAATTTCAGCAGAGAGGTCAGTACCATCAGTTGTTGTTGCAGTTACGCTTACGTCACCATCATCATCTGCGGTAAGTAATCCATTGGCGTCAACAGAAGCCAGGAGAGCATCTGAAACTTCCCATGTTACAGCAGTATTAAATGCATCATCTGGAGTAACAACAGCTATGAGCTGCAATGTACCATCTATCACATCAATGGTAGTAGCTCCGCCATCAGATTCAATAGCAATGCCTTCAACCATATCAGGAAGGAACATACCTACCCATAGAGTATCGCCTGTTATAGCATCCAATCCGGTTGTCTCTTGTCCTGCCACCTGGAATATTCCAATCTCGGCTCCGGGTACAATGGCAGCGTTATGTTTGATAAAATCTATGCTACTTGCATTTCCATTGGCTATCACTTCTGTTTGGTTCGGATCGGAAAACTTCAGGAATGTATTGACATCTCCAACCGCAAATCCTGATGTGCCTTCTGCATATTTACTCATTGTTTTAATAGCGGTAACATCATCCGGAATAATATAGGAACCAATATTGTTGCTAAACTCCCAAAATGAATTCCAGCCATCAAGGACGATCCTGAAATATGCTTCATCATCGATTGTGACCACTGACCAGCCTGTTGAAAGGTACTCCTGAACAGCAACAGCAGGGTCAAGTATGGCACCCGGATACTCAACAGTAACTCTTCCGATATACATTGTATCGCCGGTAACAGCGCTCCATCCGACAGACTCTTGTCCGGTAAATTGTAATGTATGAACAACAGCACCTTCAGGAATATCCTCAATGATAAACTCATTGAATTCCGTTGTGCTGGCCTGTCCCTTGATAACAACATCATCCAGATCTGCATTTGCAAGTTTAAACCAGGTATTGATCTGATCCAATGTAAATCCTGAAGTTCCCACTTCATATTTAACCTCAGTTGTAAAACGGGTGTGACCTGGTGCTATTGTAATATCCTCTGCCATAATAATGGATGTGTTCCATGCATTTGTTACAACTTTTAGATATGCAGTTCCGTCAATATCAACAATTGACATTCCTGTTGACAAATTCTCTGAAGGATATACAGCAGGATCAAAAATCACCTGTGCTTGTGCCATACCAAACAACAGCGCGATTAAAGTTAAAGTAGCAATATATTTCTCTCTCATAATAATTTAATTTAGATAGTTAGAAATCATATGATTAATAGATTTCTATGCGTAGAAAGTACATCATAGGAAAGCAAGTTAAGAAAAAGTTATTAGAAATGATAAATTTCTCTCCCGGTTCCTTTTTCCTTTCCCCTTTAAACCAAAGCCCTTATATTGCGTCTAAGTTAGGATGATACATATGATCCATATCTACAAGCTATTCTATCGTATTGTTTTTATAGTGATCCTATTCGCTTCACAGTTTCTCTTTACCAAACAATTGAGCGGGCAATCCTTGCCAGATCAAATTAAACTGATGGAGGAGAGTGGTCTGATGAATACCGGTGGTAGTTCTGTTACGGGTTTTTATGACGAAACAGCACTCCCTGCCATTTACCTCTATTTTACAGATCCGGATTACTGGACAAAGTTGGAGGAATACTACGATACAGATTTTTATGTAAGAGCAGATATGGTCATTGATGGTGCCATTTATCAGGATGTTGGAGTTGCTTTTAAAGGGAATACATCCTATAAAAGAAATGAATCTGATAGAAATTCTATCGATATATCACTTGATTACATGCATGCAGACCAGGATATTGAGGGATACAATACACTCAATCTGAACAATTCATTTCAGGATCCTACCTACATGAGAGAGGTGCTTTTTGAACATTTTAACAGATTGCACATCCCTGCAGCAAAAGCAAATTTTTGTGAACTTTACTTCAATGATGAGTTTCGGGGGATCTATTCAAATATTCAGCAGCTGAACAAGGATTTTCTTGAAGAGTGGTTTCTCGACAAGGATGGCTCCCGGTGGAGAGCAGATGTGGATAGAACAGTGAAAAAAGGTGCAGACTCGTTTGATGATATTTCTCAAACGGAAGATGTAATATGGGGAGCCGGCTTTGCAGCCTTGAATTACCTGGGAAGTGACACAAGCGAATACAAGAAGCATTATACCTTAAAATATTCTGGGATAACAGATCCATGGGATGATCTTGTTAAAGTGTGTGATGTATTGAATAATACACCTTTAGCCGATTTGCAGGATTCTCTTTCCAGACATATGGATATTGACCGCACGCTCTGGTTCCTGGCGCATGAGATCATTTTTACTGATGATGATAGTTACGTTTTTAAAGGAGGCATGGATTACTACCTGTATTTTAATCCCGAGACAGATAGAATGCTTCCCCTTGAATTTGATGGCAATTCTGCAATGGATCCGAGGAAAATCCCATGGAGTCCTTTTTATCGGGAAGACAGCATCAATTACCCTCTTATGAATCGCCTGGTCCAGGTTCCCGAACTTCGTCAGAGATACCTGGCACATCTGCGTACAATCATCGCTGAATCATTTGATCACGTGGTGTTTAATGAAAAAATTGATAGTTACATAAGTTTAATAGAGGAGGGTATCGCATCTGATACGGTTACCCCATATACTTACACGGAATTTTTAATTGGAATAGATCGGCTCAGGCTTTTCTTCAACCGCCGCCGCAATTTTCTCAATGATCAGGAGGAGGTAAACCGAACAGGACCTGTAATTGTTGCTGTCACAGATTCGGGAGATGATATTGTGGTAATGTCTGGTGAAAATGTGAATGTCAATGCAATTGTAAACAGCACAACAGGGATCAGCGATGTTTTTCTGTATTATTCCACAGCTATAGAAGGTGGATTTACAAAATTAGCTATGTTCGATGATGGAAATCATGAAGATGGTAGTGCCGGAGATGGAGTATTTGGAGCTGATATAATAGCTCAGTCTGCCGGAACATTTGTGAGATATTATATCGAAGCTCTTGCAGATGACAGCAGTGCAACTGTAAGTTTTGCCCCGGCAGGAGCTGAACACAATGTCTTCTATTATCGAGTTGGTATTGGAGCTTCCTTCGAATCGGATATTGTTATCAATGAATTGCTCGCATCAAACAGCAATATTGAGCCGGATGAATTTGGAGAGTACGACGATTGGGTGGAGCTTTACAATACCTCACTCTATTCCATATCATTGGATGGCTACTATCTTTCCGACAGGGCAAATGATCTTTATAAATATTCTTTGTCGGGTCTGACGATTGATGCAGAAAGTTACCTTGTTATCTGGATGGATGGAGATGAGGCTCAGATTGATAAACATGCCAGTTTTAAATTGTCTGCAGGAGGGGAGGAACTGTTTTTGACCGATCCGGAAGGGGAGATATGCAATTATGTAGCATTTGGGGAGCAACAAACTGATATCTCCTATGGAAGGTTCCCTAATGGTAGTGGTGATTTTATTGAAATGAGGCCCACTTTTTCATCCGAGAATTTGATATCCACAGGTGTCGAAGCAAGCAATACTGCCATCCCGCTTATCTATCCGAATCCCTTTGATGAACAGTTATTTATTAAGTTTACATCCGACAATACAGAAACGATAAAGGTATACGACAGTACTGGAAGAGAATTCTTCACAGGACAGGATCAAGGTGATATTTCTATCGAAACATCCTCCTGGACCCCTGGCCTTTATATCATTAGATTTGGTGGGAAAACCATGAAGCTTGTGAAACTCTAGCACTGCGCTTTCCCACATTTTCGGACCGGTCTTTGGCTTATTCCCTTTTTCCTCCTCCCTCCTTACCTGCTATTTGAATACTTCACTATCAACTCATCATGAAGCCTGTTATACATTTCCAGTACTTCTTCCATATTCCCTTTGGTATATTCTGTGAGAAACTCATTCGCTTTTTTAGGACTTTGTTTGTATAGTTCCATTGCCTTTTTATCGATTTCATCGCGCTCATCGAAAAGACGCTGCTCAAAAGGATCTCTTACGGTCCAAAGATCTTCTACCATGACCTGCCATTTCAGGTAGAGCAGATTATCCACAAAGTCGATGGCCCATTTGGCAGATTCCCGACTATAAGTTGTAGGATCGAAGTTTTTGTAGCATTCGGCAATTTCTTGTGTGCCGGCATAAATGGGGACATAGGGACTGGTATATGCATTGTCGAGGAAAACCCAGTAGATGCCTCCAATAGGATCGGGATACCAGTCACGTAGCTGGGCGATCATTCCATAATAGCCCTGTGGTCTGGCAACTGCCCGACGGTTATTTATATCCAGCAGTTCGCGCATATCCCTCGATGGGAAAGGCGTTGCCAGCGGACTCTTCTTTATGCCTCCTTTGCCATCAGGTACGTACCAGTCGTAGTCTTCTGTCATGTCGTATATGGTTCCTTCAAAAGTTGATCGCTGGAAAGCCATCACATCCTGCAGGGAGATCTTTTTTTCGGTTTTAACTGATGTGGGGTATATGGACATGGGGTCTACGTACTGAATATACTGATTGTAGCCCATCATATGTCCGTCTTCAAGCATCCGTTTTGGCCAGTCGGCATATGTGGGAGCATAAGTGCTATAGAATAACCACATCCTGTTCGCAGCATATTCCCTGAACATAGGCGCATATACTTCCTGAAATACAAATGGCTTTGTTCCATCCGGATCGTACCATCCTTTTACAATGCCAAATGATTTATAATTTGTTGAAAAGAGGAAATTATCAGCATCGTTTTCATCTACCTCTTTAATGATGCTCCAGTTGGCGACGACCAGCGCATGATCGTCCGGAATTCTTTGTGCCACCCAAACAGCACCCGGGGCATCTCCCTCGGGATCCCAGTCTGATCCGACACTAAAGATCTCAATAATCCATATCTCATCTGTATCACCAATGACCAGGGTTTCAGATTCTCCCACGCAGGATGGAAGAAATCCATATTCACTCATAAGCATGCCGATCAACTCAACTGCCTCCCGGGAGGTTTTGCAACGTTGCAGTGCAAATACCTGTGCCTGCTCAACGGTCATGATCTGTTTACACACAGCCATGTCAACTTTCATTTCCTTGCGCTGACTCGTCGTACTCTCAGCGATGGCCAGCTGGTATTCGTTCATGTGTGGGTATGCAGAGTGAAAATAGGCATATGTTTTTTGAACCTGGGGCAAGGTTCCGAGAACACTTCCCATGTCATTCAGAGGAAGATTTACATCCTGAATTCCCCAGTAGATACTTGCAAGTGAGCCTTTCTTGAAATTCTGTGATGGCACCACCCGAATTCTGCAATCTGCTCCACAATCGGTATGTGAAATAATAACAGAGCCATCGGCAGATGCTTTTTTCCCAACTGCAATGATGGTACATGCTGATGCAGGGATGGAAAAAGTAGAGAACAGTACCAATAAAAATGAAGAACGGAACACGCTTATTAGTGTTTTCATAGCTATAACAATTAGTAGATGAGATTTTAAAAGTACAGAAAAATAATATTATTCCCGGACTGTTGTAAAGAAGGGAATAATCATTTTTATTCTCTTCCATATTCGTTATCTTGTCATTAAATAATGAGATGGTATTTTTTTGTCTCCGGCTATTTCAAGTTAGTCATTGAATATCTTAGCTAACTCAAAAGTGCCCAAAAATATAGCGTTATTTTTTGTATAATTGCGACCAAATAGATAATGGAATCCTTGTCGAACATTATTATTATCGGAGTGTTCAATTATATTGTTATTTTGAGTTCTGCCTTTAAGGTTTGTTGCCTGGTTCATTATTAGAATAAAACAATTACTCAGTATGTCGTCGAAGTTGAAAGTTTTAGTGTGTGAAGATAATTCTATGGCTCAGAAGGTCCTGGAGTATACCTTGAAAAAAATGGGTCATGAAGTTATCGCCACAGACAATGGGAAGGAGGGTATTGATTTACTCAGGAATGAAGATGTACACCTGGTAATTACCGATATTAACATGCCTTATAATAGTGGCCTTGAGCTGATTCAGTTCCTTAGGAAACAGGATGGCAATAAGGTCCCTGTACTTATTGTATCCAATATTAATCTTGAGGAATCTAAGAAACATGCTGCTGAGCTTGGAGCTGATGGTTATATAACAAAGCCATTTGATCCCCAGGAATTAATTGATGCAATAGAAGCACTTAATATTCAGATATAAAACCTGAGACCCTTCGTGAAAACCATATTTATA
This sequence comes from Bacteroidales bacterium, assembly GCA_030589895.1. Lineage (GTDB taxonomy): Bacteria > Bacteroidota > Bacteroidia > Bacteroidales > JAUUZQ01. The sequence continues at coordinate 12,644 of JAUUZQ010000009.1, read as the reverse complement.
TTACTACTGCTGCTGCTTAATCTGTCAGCTTTCTCTCAGCTTAAGGAACCCAAAGTTCTCACACCTGAGGAGAATTTTTTAAAGGTAAGGGTACTTGCTTCTGAAGGTGCGTATGGACAATCTAAAATCCTCGCCCGGAGAATTCTTAAAGAGCTGCCGGCTTACATGGATGTTTCGGTATACCTGGCACGCATTTATGCATGGGAAACCCAATACGATTCAGCCTTTTTGATTCTTAACGAGGTACTGAAGGAGAATCCTGTGCACCCGGACGGGCTATTGCTTAAATGTGATATCCTTTATTGGAAGAATGACTGGACCTCTTTATTGCAAGCAGCTGAGCAGACTGAAGAGCAACTACCGGATGAGCCTAAGCCGCCTTACTATAAGGCATTGTCTCTTGATCAATTGGGACGCAGGCAAGAGTCGATGGCTACTATTGAGCAGATTCTGACAAAGGATACCGAAAACTCTGAAGCCCTTCATTTAAAACAGCAGATTATCCTGAACAGCGAGAAGCCTGAAGTGTTTGTACAATATTTCAGTGATAATTTTCAGCAGCCTTATTTGAGAAGATGGCATATGCTTACGGCGGGGGGGATTATTCCTTATTCTAAAGGAACTGTTTCACCGTACCTGAATGCTGGTCATCTCATTGATGGAGGGAGTACTTTCGTGCAATCTTCAGCTATTCAGCTGAATGCAGATGCTTATCTTCTCTTGTCGGAGAAGAATTATATGCTTTTTGCTTATGGAATCTCAAATGGAGTATATTTTCCTGTTCATCGTGCGATGATCAATGCATGGCAGGTATTCTCCGATGGATGGGCACTCTCTGCAGGGGCCCGGTACTTTTACTGGGATGAGCATTTTCTGTTCTTTAATCTGGGTGTGGAAAAGTACCTTGGTAATTATTGGTTTAATCTGAATAATTACATCTTCCAAAAAGACTATGGGGTTTCATTTTCATCATATCTTACAATTAGAAAATACCTGAATAATAAATATAATTACCTGTCCGCAACGCTCGGTTATGGTACTTCTCCGGATGAACCTCTGACAAATGTATTTGACCTTCAGCGTTTAAATGCGCTGACTTCCCGGATTTCCATTATGCATCAGATCAATGGCAATTTCAGAGTGGGAGCAGGTGTTGGTTATATGTATGAAGAATACATGGAACAGCAGTTTAGAAATCGTTTCGAGTTCAGGGCAGGATTGTATTACAAAATTAATTAATGGGTGTTTTACAGAATAATCATATCGGTGTTTTTGCTCAACTCGCTATTTGTTAGTGGGTTTGCTACTTCGCCGGTTTTGCAAGACAGCACTCATATATCTGATTCGACCAGCAATCTGACTATTTCTCAGGTGCTTATTGAAAAAGGCGCTGATCTGCAAGAAAGGGCTGAGGAGAAATTTATAATGATTTTTGAGAAATCCCCTGTCTTCATTGTAATTCTCTACATTGTTATTATATATTCGATTCTGGCCCTGATCATACTTACAATTACAATACTCTTTAAACGTTCGGTTCTAAAGAAGAAAACTGAGATCAAGGAAGAATTGGATGAAAAATATCAGATACTTCTGATGGATTATTTGTTTAATATTGAAAATGGGGATTCGGTTTTTAAAGAGATAAACAGGATTGCTTCCGATAAGTTTAAGCGTCAGATATTGATCAATCAACTGATTGAGCTGAGTGTAAATGTACAGGGCGAAATGAAGGAGAACATTAAAGCCCTCTATCTTAATATGGGACTCAAGAAAGATTCTCTGAAAAAGGCCTATAGCAAGAAATGGCATGAGAATGTCAAAGGTTTCAGGGAACTGGCATTTATGAATATCCGCGAGGCAAATGATAAGATCTATTCTTGTCTCAATTCGCATAACGATATACTCAGGATGGAGGCCCAGATTTCCCTGGTCAGGCTCTCTGATGACAATCCCTATAGTTTCCTCGACCACCTGGAAAAACCACTCGCTTTGTGGGAACAGATTACACTGCATGAGCTGGTTATTCAGCATAAGCTCAATACCCCGGATTTTAGTCAGTGGTTTAAATCTGAGAATTTAAGTATTGTTATTTTTAGTCTGCAGATGGTCTCATGGTTTAAGCAGAAGGAGGCATTAGAAGGGATCGTAAGTCTGGCTCATCACGAAGATGACAATGTTAGAAACCAGGCTATCCGTGTCTGTGGGGAGCTGGAACTGGATGAGTCACTTGAGACTCTCAAAGAGATTTTCTCGGGGGAGAATTACAAAAATAAGCTGGATATTCTGGTCGCTTTTTCCAAAGTGCCAAATGATGAATACCTGGAGTTTCTAAACGAGGCACTGGATAAGGAGGAGGATGTTCAGCTACAGATATCGGCGACAAAGGCGATGGAGAACCTGGGGGAAGCAGGTATTTCGAGACTGATTAAGCTCATGAAGTCGAAAACAGAATTTAAAAATTACCAGATCATTATCCGGCACGTGCTGGATGGAAGGATATATTGATGAGAGAAGTATTTGAGTTCATATTAACCATTGTTCAGCATTCCGTATTTATTGTTACGGCATTGGTCTTTACAACCTATCTGACCCTAACTGTATTTTCGGCTGTCTCTCTCAGAAAATATACCAGGAAAAACAGTTATGTCGATTACAACTCCATCATTACATCGCCCATGGCACCTACGCTTTCAGTTATTGCTCCGGCATTCAACGAAAGTGCTACTATTGTGGATAATATCCGTACACTACTGTCCCTTTATTACAATAATTATGAGGTAATTGTTGTGAATGACGGGAGTACAGATGATTCGATGAAAAAAATGACTGAGATCTATGAACTGGAGAAGGTCAATTACTATTTCGATTACAGGCTTCCATGTGAACGAATAAAGGGGGTATATAAATCGAAAAACAGGTCATTTAAAAAACTGATGGTTATTGACAAGGTAAATGGGGGCAAGGCCGATTCATTGAATGCCGGATTGAATGTTTCAAAAAATGATCTGGTGGTTAGTATTGATGCAGACTCCATCATGGAACCTGATGCCTTGTTGAAACTTGTGAAACCATTTCTTGAAGCAAAGGAGAAGAAAGTAATTGGAGCTGGAGGCGTTATCAGAATTGTAAATTCCTGTGATATTTCCGGTGGACGTATCAATAAAATTAGTCTGCCGAAGAATTTTCTGGCCCGCTCGCAGGTGATGGAATATACACGTGCCTTTCTTATTGGCAGAATGGCATGGAGTGAACTCGACGGACTGCTATTGATCTCCGGGGCATTGGGGATGTTTAATCGTGAGATAGTAATCCAGTCGGGTGGATATCATACAGATACTGTTGGAGAGGATATGGAACTGGTTGTGCGTATCCGTCGTTATATGGTCGATCGCGGTGAGGATTATGAAGTGGTGTACATTCCCGATCCACTTTGCTGGACCGAGGTGCCGTCAACAATAAAAGTACTTGCACGACAGCGGAGCAGATGGACGCGTGGAACTATGGAGACCCTCTATACGCATCGAAAATTGTTTTTTAATCGTCGCTATGGAAAGTTGGGATTGTTGGGTTTCCCATACTGGTTGTTTTTTGAATGGCTGGCTCCTATTCTTGAATTTCTGGGTTTGATGTGGTTTACCTTTCTTGCAATTTCCGGTCGACTGAACTGGCCATTTTTCTTTCTACTTTTTGGTTTTGTATACTTTTTTGCTGTCTCACTCTCCATATGGGCTGTTCTCTTTGAAGAGATTACCTTCCATAAATATGAAAGGCGCAGAGATGTTCTGAGACTAATGGGCACAGCTTTTCTGGAACCACTGTTCTTTCATCCCATTGTCCTTGTTATGACCATTAAGGGAAATATTGACAAAATACTCGGAAAGAATACCTGGGGTACAATGGAGCGAAAGGGATTTGCAGATAAGAAAAAGAAAAAGAAAAAGAAAAAGAAGAAAAAATAGCAAAAACTGCGGTAGAAGCAGTAGAAAAAGTTAAAATAGTAGAATCAGAGAAAGAAGAAGATAAGGTGGCGGTTGCAGCAGTACCAGCATCTGTTGCAACAGAAGAGGAGGAAGAGAAAGAGGAGGAGGAAGAGGAAGCAGTCGTTGAATCAGAAGTAATAGAAGTAGCGTGAAGTTCAAAGCGAACGGATTGGGAGAGAGTCTGTATGTAAGTTCAGTAAAATATTTTGCTATTGTGATAAATACTTTATTGTTTGGTGTTTAATACCTTTAGATTTTGTAAATTGGTTCATTAACCCTCTGATGTTGTTTTGCTCGTCAGGACCAAATTCACTTAAATCTTTCAGGCATGATCACATTATCACATTATCACATTATCACATTGTCGCATTAACCCTTAACCCACAACCACAATGAAAAATCCAAAATCAATTTCCGCTACCTTTACAACTCACATTACCCGCACATTCCAAGCCACCCTCTTCATCCTTGCTATCTTTCTCTTCTCTCAATCATGTAACACAGTTTCAACAACATCTGTTGGTTTATCTCTTGATAGCCTGGAGCTGGCCGACATCGCGATGCAATCATATATCGATGATGGAAAACTATCTGGTGTTTCAGTTTTAGTATTGAAGGATGGTCAGCTTGCACACCAAAGTACATTTGGGTTTGCTGATATAAGTGAAGAAAGGGCATTGGCTGAAGATGCTATTTTCAGAATATATTCTATGACCAAGCCAATCACAGCAGTAGCTTTAATGATCCTGTTTGACGAGGGAAAATTTGAGCTTGATGATCAGGTTTCAAAATATATTCCGGAATTTGAAAATACTACTGTTTATGTTGATGGTGAGGAAGTTGCTCAGGAAGAGGCAATGACTATCAGGCATTTATTAACACATACTGCTGGTTTTACTTATGGATGGGATCCTGACTCTTATGTTGATTCACTGTACAATGCCTTGCCGGAAGGTATGTGGAATACGCAAACAATTGGGGAAATGGTAAAACTGGTGGCAGAAATTCCTTTGAAGTTTCAACCTGCAACAAAGTGGGAATACTCAATCTCAATTGATGTTGCCGGATATCTTGTTGAGGTGCTTTCAGGATTACCATTTGATGAATTTTTGCAAACCAGGGTATTTGATCCCCTAAAAATGGATGATACCGGATTTGAGGTTCCGGAGGAGGACTATGACAGGCTTGCCATGATATACACAAGGGATGAGTCGACAGGTGAACTACAAGCTCTTGAAGATTATACCAATGGTGTGAAGAAGGAAGTTACTTTGTTTTCAGGTGGAGGCGGATTGGTTTCTACAATAGGTGACTTTGGAAAATTCGGACAGATGCTTTTAAATGGTGGAGAACTGAATGGAGAGAGGATACTGAATGAAACGACAGTCGATCTGATCATGTCCAATCAACTTCCTTCGACTGTAGCATACAATAATGATTATGGCTATGGTTTAGGAGGGCAGGTAGAACTTGAAACTGGTGAATACAGCTGGGCAGGCATGGCATCTACATTCTTTAGTGTTGATCTTGAGAATAATATGGTTATGCTGGCTTTTACACAGTATATGCCCAGTTCAGATGCTCAGTTTGCGTATGAATTAAAAGAGTTGCTTCTGAATGCAATAGTGGTGGAGAAGTAAAAAGTAAAAAGGAAGAAGGAAGAAGTAAAAAGGAGGGTTCTTCGACACTGTTCAGGGACCTTCTTAAACTCTAAGCTTCAAGTTAAAAAGCTTCGTTAAAACTTATATAAAAACCGTTTGACTTTTTCCCAAAACCGATCTCTGCCCTGACATTCATCCTTGGCTGTACTTCAAACCTGTACCCGAATCCTGCATTTGGAATCCAATGCTTAAACTCTTCAGGACTGGGAGCAATGCTTCCTGTGCCTATCCATGCTACAGCACCATGCTTACTCATGGAACCATCCTTTTTCTGAAATTGATGTCGGTATTCTATGATTCCCAATACCATGGACCTGTCGCGGTAATGACCGAGGTAATATCCTCTCAAGTCATATGGACTTCCCAGCATCGAGAGATCTGAATAGGGTACATCCCCTGTGCTAATTCTTGTTTTTAATTGCACAGCAAGTGTACTGCCGGGTCTGAGAATTGACTGAAATTCCCTGAAATCAGCCTGATAAACCTGGAAATTATTGTCACCACCAAAATAGCTGGAGTAAGAGATTGCCTGAAGATCAATGAGCATGCCTTTCCATGGGTTGACAGGCACATCACGTGAATCATAACGAAGTATCAGTCCCAAGCCTGAGTTGAAGTTTCTCTCTCCATCATTCAGATAATCAGGATCAACTGCCATTAGCGGATTCACATTAAATGCAGCAGTGCGGTTATAATCGATGTTTAATCCCAGAAACAGATTCTCTCTGAATTGCCAGAGTAGTTGAGGGCTGACCTTCCAGAATGATCTTCTGTACGCAGTGGTTTCTTCACCTTCATCCACTGAGCTGGCATTATCATATCCCACGCCCCAATAATGGTCAGGCATATTTCTAAATCGCAATTCTCCAAATATTCGGAATTTATCTTCCTTCCAAAATGTTGATGCAATGATATTTACAAAGTATGAACCACGTAGGGAAATCCCTGTATTTATGGGTGTTGTAGAACGTTGTATAAGAGAATCTTCTGTGTTGGTTTTGAACGATACCATCATGACCCCAATGAGTGTTGGACCCAGCTCAGGGGTGTAGGCGGGTGCGGCAAAAGGAAAGGTCATGAGTTTCCCGTTTGTAGTGTCACTTTCCTGAGCAAACAGATTTGCAGGGAGAAGTAAAAGTATTGCCGGGATGAATAAATAATAGCATATATATGGGTAAATCTTCATGGATGGCGAAATTAAGGAAAATATGGATAGCAATGGGGCAAGAGTTTCTTAACGTACAAAGTACGTTGTAAACTTCCAATTGATTTATATCTTTGTAGGGAAGTCAAAATTTGATTACTATAACTAATATTACTACAATGAAAAAGTTCCTAACGATTATTATTCTGTCTACACTGGTATTTGGAAAAATTACTGCCCAGGACGTGCAAACTGAATTTCTCTGGTATGATTATACCTTACCTATGGAAGATAGGATTGAGGCATTGGTGGATGCCATGACCCTGGAAGAGAAGGTAATGCAGATGATGGACGAAGCTCCGGCAATTCCGAGGCTCGATGTGCCTCAATATGGCTGGTGGAATGAGTGTCTACAGCCATTTCTGATGAGGCGAGGGCGAAATTTAATATCGCGATTGACAATAATAACAGATCAAAATATGCGGGTCTTACTTTCTGGTCACCTAACGTGAATCTTTTCCGTGATCCCCGGTGGGGAAGGGGACAGGAGACTTATGGGGAGGATCCATTTTTGACTTCACGGATTGGTATTGCATTTGTTAAAGGACTTCAGGGTGATGATCCAACTTACCTGAAGGCAGCGGCACTGGCAATATTGGCAGGAATGAATTTGAATTGTCGTACAGCCTTTAAATCTGTACCGAAAGCTATTGAGCAGGGTTTGCTTACAGAGGCAGACATTGATGTTGCACTTAAGCAGCTTTAGTAAGTACGGTTATTTCTTCCAAAAAAATGAAAAAACTGTAAAATTTACAGGGAGGTAATATTCATATTATCAGTTAGTAAGATTAAAAGGGGCTGTCTCAAAAGGTCGAGATAGCCTCTTTTATTCTTATCCCCCCCTCAAAGATCTTCCCGAATTAATCCCTATACAAGCAACATCCGGGCAGATCATTATAAACATCATCAGGAGCTATTTCCAATTCGGTATCATGACCAACAGCTGCGATAGCTTTGTGAACATCACTCAGGATAGTATTCCTAAACGTAAGATGTATCATTGATGTCTCCTTATCCCATTCTGCAGAGATAACTCCTTCAACAGACATTGCTGCTGACTCGATCCTGTCTTTGCACATACCACAAAGTCCACTTACATGAAATTCTGCATGTTTTGTTTGCACATCCATATTGTGATCGTCTCTTTCATGTTGGTGAGAAGAATGCTCTGCTTTACCTCCACCTGTCATGGCTCCATGGTCATGGGCGAGTGCGACTTTTCCTCCTTCAGGATTCATCATACTTGGTTTACCTGCCAGTTGTGCCGAGGCATCGATCTTAAATACTCCGTTGGTAGCAATCTCTTCACCTTCATGCAGTCCGTCTGCAACCACATAAAAATTACCAGCTTCAGGACCTAATACAATCTCCCTGTACAAAAAGGAGGGTATTTTTCTATTCTGAATTTTCACATATACTACTGCCCGTTTACCGGTCCAGAGGATGGATGAGCGTGGGATCATGAGCTCACTTGATTGACCCTCACTACTCGATTCAATAATTCCGTTTGCAAACATTTCAGGTTTCAAACTTAGTCCGGGATTGGACATTTCCACCCTCACCTTTGTTACCCTTGTTGAAGCATCGATAAATGGATCTATGTAAGAAATTTTGCCATTGTAGTTTTTCCCGGGATAAGACTTCAATGTGAAATTCACTTTATCACCCAATTTGATCCATGGCAGGTCACTCTCATAGGCTTCAAACATAAGCCACACACTTGTAAGATCAGTCACTTCAAACAGGAGAGTGCCTTCTTTTATATATTCACCATGGGCAATATGACGTTTCGTGACGGTACCTGAGATTGGAGCCAGAACCTCAAAATATGTAATGGGTTCACCATTTTCTTCTATGGCATTAATCTGTTCGTCGGTCAGATCCCAGAGCCTGAGTTTTGTTCGTGTAGCAGAATAGAATGATGGATTATTATTCTTGAATCTTGCCGCCTCCAACAGTTCCCTTTGAGCTGTGATCAGATCGGGTGAATAGATGACCCCTAATTTTTCTCCTTTTCTTATGTTTTGTCCTGTATAATTGACGTACAATTTCTCCAGTCTACCCCCAAAACGAGCTGTGATCTGGGTAATGTTTCTCTCATCAGCTTTTACTTTTCCCAGCAAGCGTACTGATTTTTCCGGTACGCCTTTGACAACTATCACCGTTTGAATGTCAGCCAGTTTCATGGCAGACTCGGTCATCTGTATTTCATCAGGATCAATATCCTCATCATCTGAGCTTACTGTTACCAAGGGTATAAGATCCATCGCACAGATGGGACATAATCCGGGTTTGTTCTGCTTGATCTGAGGATGCATAGAACAGGTGTAGATTGTTTCACCATCTACATTAGTCTCCTCATGCTCATGCCCTTCGTGGATATCCACATGATTATGCCCTTCATGAGTATCCACTGATTTCGGGCCACCAAAGAAGATGGCACCAAGGATCATGCCCACCACAAGAGTGATGCCTGTAATGATGAGCTCTTTTCTTTTAATAATTTGTAATATTTTCATTTTGATTGATCATTATTTTCCTATTATATAATCTATAAATGCGATCGCTGCCTGCTTATCACTTCTGGCCTTTTCAAGCTCCACTGCATACCTTAACCATCTTCTCTCCATACGCAGTATCTCCTCAAAATCTTTTCCACTTGTAGCATATTCAGATTCCAGGATCTTTACAGCATTGTCTACTATTTGCAATTGAGTATGAAACAGTTTAATTCTCCTGTCAGCATCCATATACTCACTATACGCCTTCTCAAATATCGATTCCAGTGCCTTGACCTTCGCTACTTTTTTATTTGCTGTAGCCTGCTGCATAAAAACAGCCTCCTGAACCATGGCAGTGTACTTCTTTCTGTATAGCGGAATTGTGATTCCAATACGTGGAAAAACAAATGCATCCCGGCCATTAATGTCAGGATCAAGGCTTGTATTATCAGATGCACCAATTACGAAATAGTCAAGTCCAATTGACAAATCCGGTAGTCCGGCTTTTCTTGCCAGGCCTTCCTTCCCCTGAAAAGATTCAAAAGCGTAGCTTAATCCCAGTACCTGATGGTTATTTAAACTGAGGGAATCCAGAATGGCACTTTTCTCCATTGTCAGGTCATTATTCCATAATATTTCAGGAAGATTAATCTGACTGTCATCCGAGGTATTCAAAAGCTTATTGAATTTTACTCTGAGAACATTTCCATTGTCTTTTAGCAGTGCCAGCTTATTCTCCAGGTCGGCGAGTTCCATTTCGGCTCTTAGCCCATCCACTGCTGAAGCAGATCCTGATTCAATTTTGATCATGGCAAGATTCCGGAAAGTTTCCAATATCAGTATATTGGAGAGAGTGGCCCCAATTGACTTCTCATTGAAGTACAAATCGTAATAGGCTGCCTTAATCTCAAAATATAGATTTGATTTCAGCTCTTCAAAGGCCTCGTATTTCACCTTTGCATTCTGAACGGCAATATTCTCTCTGGCATCTATAGTACCAAACCAGGGGAGCATCTGACTCAGCGAAATTTTCGCTCTCTGTGGACCAAACCGCGTTTCTATTGGTGAAATAAAATATCCAAAAGCCAGCTGCGGGTCGGGCAACACTCCCACCTGGGGAATTACCTGTAGAGAAGCCTGATATTCATTGAAGGAGGCCTTCAGTGAGGGATTATTTTCAGCCGCCACTTCCAGGTAAACGTTCAGTTCCTCCTGTGCTGAAATTGATATACTGAATATCAATAAAATAGCAATTATTATATTTTTTATGTTCATTTTATTCCTCCCTTTTAATAAGTAAACTCTTACGCACGATCCTCTCCTGCCACATACTGTACAATACCGGAACAACGAAAATGCTTAGTGTGGCGATAACCATTCCTCCAAATATGGGAATGGCCATTGGGATCATTATATCTGATCCTTTTCCTGTTGAGCTCAGCACAGGAAGGAGGGCGATTAGTGTTGTTGCTGTTGTCATAATGGCTGGTCGAACACGCTTCATTCCGGCCTTGACTACATTCTCACGGACCTCCTCGATTGTGACCGGAGCTCTTTTATCAAAGATTTGCTTCAGATAAGTGGAGATTAAAACTCCGTCGTCAGTTGCAATACCAAACAGGGCAATGAACCCGACCCAGACTGCTACGCTAAGATTGAATGATTGGATCTGGAACATATCCTGCAGATTTATTCCGCCAATGGGCATATCCAGGAACCAGTTTTGTTCGTAAAGCCACAGCATTATAAATCCGCCGGAGAAAGCGACAAATATTCCTGAGAAAATCAGGCCTGCCCCGATCACAGACCGGAACTGGAAATACAATATCAGGAATATAATAAGCAGAGAAATTGGAATGACGATCATCAGTCGTTTGGAAGCTCTGACCTGGTTCTCATAGTTACCGGTGAATATATAGTTTACGCCTGAAGGTATGAACAGTTCTCCTTCTTCTGAAAGATTGTTTAGATATTCCTGTGCATTCTCCACAACATCCACTTCTGCATATCCTTCTTTTTTATCAAAAATTACATAGCCCACCAGGAATGTATTTTCACTTTTGATCATCTGCGGACCACGGGTATATGTAATTTCCGATAGTTCACCAAGTGGAACCTGTACTCCTGTTGGTGTGGGGATAAGAATGCTAAGCAGATCTTCAGGGTTGTCCCTGTATTCCCTGGCATATCTGGCTCTCACCTGGTATCTTTCCCGGCCTTCAACAGATGTCGTAAGTGGCATCCCTCCAATTGCGGAACTGATATGGTTTTGAAAATTCTGGATTGTCAGGCCATACCTGGCCAGTGCCTCCCGGTCTAAATTAATCTTCAGATACGGTTTTCCAACGACACGGTCTGCAAATACTGACATAGGCTCGACTCCTTCAACCTTTTTCAGATGCTGTTCAAGTTCGAACCCTACTTTCTCAATAGTTTCCAGATCAGGTCCATACACTTTTATTCCCATTGGAGCGCGCATGCCAGTTTGAAGCATCACCAAACGGGTTTGTATTGGCTGAAGTTTTGGTGCTGATGTCAGTCCGGGGATAGAAGCTTTCTTAATGATCTCATTCCAGATATCATCAGGCGAGTGAATCTCTTCTCTCCATTGCCGGTAAAACTCGCCACCCGGATCTTTAATCAACTCCTCCTCATTCACGACCCTGAACTCCTCTTTTTCAGGATTGTATGTGCTTCCATCATGCAGGACAAATGCCCCGTGCTTGTCAACCCTGAACCTAAGCCTGTGTCCCTTTTCATTCAGGATATATTCCGGTTTGTAATTAATTACATTTTCATACATCGAAACCGGTGCAGGATCCAGGGCAGAATTTACGCGTCCCCATTTGCCGACAACATTGTCAACTTCAGGAATGGTATTTACTTTTCTATCCAATAGCCGAATCACATCTATGTTTTCTTCTATGCCGGAATGAGGCATGGTTGTTGGCATTAGTAAGAATGATCCTTCATCCAGTGCCGGCATGAACTCTTTTCCCAATCCCGGAAAAGTATTGCTTACAGATTGCCAGGCTTTTGTCTCTTTTAAATTTTCCGGCATGAAGCCAAATAATTTATCGAAGCCTTGCCAGACAGTTATTCCAAATAAAATTACCAGGATGGGTAGTGAAAGAAATTTCCACTTGTTTCTCAATGCCCAGCCTAGAATTTTCGGATAGAAATGTATGATGGCCATCAATACTCCCAGAATTGCAGCAATCAGGATCAATACAAATAGAAAATTTCCAAAGCTGCTGTTTTGCGGTCCAAGAGGCATCCATGCATTGGAAAGGTAGTA
>JAUUZQ010000106.1 GCA_030589895.1 Bacteroidales bacterium | reverse complement strand
CTACCAATTATATAAGTGAAAGACACGCTCGCGAGAAGTGCCTGGATACTGTACTTGAACTGCTGAAGTTTGAAAGAGATCTTAATCCGGATATTTTTCTGAATTACACAAATGGATCATGGTTCAGTCCATTCTGGCTCCAGCATGTTCATACATTATGGATGATGTCAGGAGACTCAGGAGGCAACGGGGATTGGCCTCAACTTTCTCTTCGTGAAGGTGCTACTACCTATCGGGATAAATATTTTTACGAAAACTTTCACTTTTCACGACCTGACCGCCCAGTTATACCGATTGCAAATTTTATGACACATGGAATTCTTTTTTCTAAAAGAAAACCGTTCACAAACTTCAATGATATTATTGATGATTGGTCGAATTATGTGGTAATGTACTATGCAAGAGGCACTACAGTTAAAGAGCTCTATATCACACCCGAACTTTTATCAGAATCAGACTGGGAGATACTGGGAAAGGCAACGAAATGGGCAGTTGAAAACCAGGAAAACCTATTAAAAACAGTTTATATTGGAGGAGATGCAGGCAATGCAGAAGCCTATGGATATGTCAGCTGGAACAATGACAAGGCTATACTTACGGTACGCAATCCCCAAAGAGAAGCTCAAAGCATTGCTGTTCCATTCAACAATAGCGTCTATTTCAGAGGAGAAAAAGGTGAGATTTATAAAGCAAAATGTATTTATCCATTTGTGGAGGAAATGCCCTGGGAGCTTAAATCAGGAAAAGAGTTCAGTATAGATATCCCTGGTGATTGTGTCATGATATTTGAAATAGAAAAGGGAAAACAGAAAACCAGATATAAAATCGAACCTGTTTCTCTTCCCAAGCCAGAGGTAATGGTAAATCAGCATGGATTTAATGTAAAACTGAACATTCCTGATGAAGAATTTCGAAGATTAGAATTCATCCTTGAAAACCGGGCTGAAATAAAACCCAATATTTCTATTAATGGAATAAAGGCCGTTGCAGACAGAGAAAATACAGGAAAAAAATGGACTTTATCTTCCTGGGATCTAAGTGACATAAATGGTAATGAGATCACCATTGAGGGAGATTTTTCAGATTATGAGAAAGCGGGTGTCGAAGATATAATACAACTCAATGCCTATCTTCTCATTGACCGTGCCGTTGAAGAAGAAATGATCGACTCAGAGGAAATGAATGTACCTCTGAACATAATGCAGGGATACAGGAGAATGACGGAATGTCTATTTAAGGGCATTCGTATATACTGAAAACATTTGATTGATAAATAGTTATGTTCATATAAATTTACAGAAACTCAGATTTACGGGATTGAGCTTATGCTTCATCCCTTAACATTTAAGATTTGTATCCTACAGGATCAGTGCTCTCATCATATTCATTGCTCACTTACTTTACAACAATATCAAATTCAAACTCATTGCTTTTTATACCGTTGGCCTCCAATATTGCGCCGACCTTCAGGATACCAGTAAAGTCTTTTGCCGGCTTCACTATATCATTGTCAACAACTTCGTAATTCTCTCCAGACTCAATGTTTAATTTCCAACCACCTGGCAGGGGATCGAATGTAGGATAAGTGTAGCTTTTTGAATTTTCTTCAACTATAATTTTAATTTCCAGCATATCATGACTGATAATTACAGGCTGTCCATTTGAAGCCACAGACTGTCTTTGCCCCACAATAGATACTGATGTAACATTAGCAAGCAAGCTGGCGAAGCCAATTTGAAAATCATTTATAATAATAGCTCCATCTTGTCTTTCCCAGGAAACATCTTCAGGACCATAAAACTGAAGGAGAAAATTTTTAGCAACAGTACTGCCAAACTGTTCTTTGCCTTCCTCAATAAGTTTATCAAGGGAAATAAAAACCCTTCTATATTCTTCAGAACTTGGTTTAAGTATTACGACGGGCTCTTCAGGAAATATACTACGGCTATTACCTTTACCTCCCGGCACAACAAAACCTGCAAATAAGCCAAAAGGTTCTTCTCTTGTCGTGGTTTTATATGCAAACGAGAAGTAGGGGAACTGACCTAAATCAACATTTATATTAGGTATCTCAATAGGCTCAAATTGATTTCTCCGATCAATGCTGGGCTCAATCCACATAGTTCCATTACGAATCTCAAGAAAATCTCCGTTATAATGAGGGCGTAGCCAGGGCATAATAAGTCCTTTTGCATTCTGTTCCAGGTTATCCCTGTCGAAATCAAAGGCCTCTGCAAAACTCTCAATATATGAGCTTTTCAATGATGCACCTCTTTGAAACTGAAGTCCTCTGGCGCGAAAACTCCACACCTCACCGGTAGTCCATCCCTTATCTGTTTTACAATCAACACGCCAAAAATATGTCGCCGATGGATCTAGAATTCCTGGCTCTGCGATATTGTTTTCCTGTTCTGTCAGAAGGCTCATTCTTTCTATACTCGTTCCAAAATAAACACGAAACATTTCAGAATTCCTGGCCGGAAGCCACATAAGATCCGCATCTGATTTTGCTGTTGCTGTTCCATTCGGAGGTATTGGAGTAGTAGCTATGACATCCTGAAAACCAGCAATCCAGTAATTTTTTGATCCATATTCATAGGCTCCGATATCTGGCGACTCACCAACTTTAAAATCTTCTGTAAAGTCTGGATTTGTAACGCCACACCATAATAATTCTGCTGGAACGTCGACACCCTGATCAATTATCTCTGCTGCATCTTCACGAGGACGAAAGTCCAGGTTTTCGGGATCACGTAAAATCTCCCTCATATCACGTTGTGGGTATAAATTTACCCAGTTATGATCAGTGGGACCAATAGGTAAATTCTCGATAGGATCACCCCTTCGTGAGGCATTTATAAAATCACCAATATTGTTTCTTGTTATTGTTTTGTGATTACTATGAATAGAATTATCAGAAGTTAATATTTTGTATGCATCCCCTGTAATATTGTAACAAGTGTTGTTATACACTCTATGGTCGTCACCCTTAACCATAAGTCCGCCATTATTATTAAATACTACATTACGAACCATGGTTCCGTTCAGCGTTTCTCTCTTGTATGCGTCAACATTTTCATCACCGTCGAAGCGCAAACCTGATTTTGGAGAATCGTGTACCCAGTTCTGCATGAAAACAGTCCCCTGTTGTCCTCTCCCACCGCCTTGAATAGCAGTTCCATCGTCTTGCAAGTATCCAAATTTGCTTATTCTGTTGAGAGAAACCAGTCCGGCATCCCCACCTTTGGTTGCCTTTGATGAACTACACACTTCAAGGGTATTGCGTCTGAAAATGTTCCGCCAACCTGTAGTCCATATTCCCACAGTTCCTCCCGGCGTACCGCTAATGTCAATATACTTAAAGTAATTATTATCAACCACATCAAATGCACCTCCTCCCACATGTAATCCGCGTCCATCACAGTATTTGACGATATTATTCCGAAAGATATTTTGAGTTCCATCCTCCGGTTTCATTTCATTCAGCTTATCAGGTTTCCTAAACGAACTTTCGATTGTCAGCACTTCAATATCTTCCAGGCTACCAAGCATTCGCTTAGAATAAGATGGGTATTCAAATATATTCTCTTCCAGGTGGAAATTTTTACAATCGAATGCCTGAACGTTTGTGGCAAAGAATTTAAATCCCCGAATTGTAACGTTCTCTGAGTTTTTCAGCAAAAATGCTGTTGTTTGAACTTTTCCGCGTATACTTTTTTCGCTGAATTCATTTCCATCTTCAGAGTATAAATAAAGAGTTTTTAAATTCTTATCATAAGCCCACTCATCAGGAGTATCTATTAAATTGGCCCAGCCTTCAAAATAGTAATATGCGTGCGAAGCATTCTTAGTTAAGATTCTACGTAAATTGTTTTGTTTTGGGTCACGAACCTGTGCCTGCAGTTCGGAGTTAACATCGTATTCAAAATATGCTGATCCAGGTTCATGCTTGCTTATTTTTCCAGCATAAGTTGTCATGGAGTTAACATTTAGAACGCCAATAGATCCTTCAGTGCTAAAAGGAAGATCTGCCAATGCTTCTCCCGCACCATCATCTACCAAAAATCCTTTTGCTCGCTCAAAATCAAATCCACTGACTACTTTATCGTCAATTTTGTATTGAACATGTCTCCATGACCTGCCACGATCCCACCAGCTAGAACGCTCTTCATTTTCGAAAGGATGTTCGGCATTCGGCCAGCGTGCGTTAATCATCATCCGATCATCAATAAATAATTGCCATATATCCTGAGTGATCCTCGCCTGCCAAACATTAGGGTATTCGGGATGTTTGCTCCACTTAAGATCTCTCAACTCAATGGATCCATCGATAATAACCTTCTCATCCTTATAGGGACGAATAATAATTGGGGCCTCTTTAGTCCCTTTCAAACCATCAATATAAACTTCCTCATGATATATTCCTTCTCTCAAATAAAGTGTTGTTCCTGGCTTAAGATGCTGAATTGCATTAGATATTGTTAAAAAAGGCTTATCAATACTACCATCATTGTCGTCATTTCCGGATAGTGACACATAATATTCCTGCTGAGCAGTCTCAGAATCAGCAGCACTTATAAACCCACATGTAAAAAGTATAAGTATTTGTAAAATCAGCAGCTTTTTCATATCAAGATTTATTGAAAAAAATTATTGCAAAAGAAAAATACAAGCAGAAATATATCTATTTATCAAACAGATGGTTTCAATATTTTAGAACAGCTTTATTTAAACTCTCCGAAACCTTCGGGAAGGTCTGATACATATTTTTTCAGTTCCTTTTGAAGCTTTTTGACCACAGCATCGTCTTTCATATTTTCGAATAAGTTTAGCTGTTCATCAGGGTCCTTGTTAACATCAAAGAGCTGGTCATGATCAAAATAGTTGGGGTATTTTTTCAGTGAAGGAGATTCAGAACCTCTGCCTCCCGGCTGGTCATTAATATGTGTTGCCCTCTTGCCATCTATCTCCAACTTCGGAAGCTTTGCAGGAGGTGTTCTGAATGCAATATATTTCATCCCATCCATCAAAACAGCGCGTGTAGCTCCAATTTCAAAAAAGAGTGATTTGTGAATAGCCTTGTCCTTACCAGAGAGCAGTGGCATCATGCTTACCCCATCCATGTGATAATCCTTTGATTTTTTTATACCACAGACATCGAAAACGGTCGGAACAAAATCAATATTTGAAACGAGTTGATCTGACCTGATCCCAGAAGAAATAAACTGCGGTCCCCATACAAAACCAGCTGTTCTCACACCACCTTGATACAAAGATCCTTTACCTCCTTCTACACCATGGTCATCCATGAAAAAGATAATTGTATTGTCCAGTGCTCCTATCTCCTCCAATTTTGAAATCATGGCTCCAATACCATCATCCAGCCAAAGAATATCATTCCTGTCAACTGCCAAACCTGCTTCATCAATTCTTTGAGCAAGTGTTTCGCGGGGGGGCATTACCTCCAAGGGCTTTTCTAAATATCCTACTGGTGTTACCAATGGATTTCCCTCAGATTTCGTACCCAGTTGATCCGGGCCATGTTCTATTGTCGTAGCAAAATACAGAAAGAAGGGCTTGTCTTTCCCGGAAGCCAGATCCAGGAAATCCAATGCTCCCTTTACGATCCATTCCATGTTATGGTCCTCAAGCGCAAGCGGGTACGAATTAGGAAGATTTCCTTTATAGATTGAGGCTGCATAGTCAAATCCATTTGCCAGGTAGGCATCCACCTGGTCCTGTTGATTCGCCTCCAATTGCATCCTCATTTCAGGATCATTAGGATCGGCGCCAACGGGAACCTTGAAGCTGTTCCTGGCTGCAATCACATGGTTCTTCCCTACCCCGCCTGTATAATATCCATTGCGGCTCATCACCATGGCAATGTTATTCACTTCCGGTATAATATCAACATTCCAATGTACATTGGCCTGATCATACTTTGCAGCATCATCCAAAAAATTTTGATTCCTGGCCCTGCTTGCGTATGTCCCGGTAAGCATACTATAGCGACTTGGTGTACAAACTGAAGTGCTCACATAGCACTGATCAAGGATTACACCTTCACTTGCCAATCTGTCTAAGGTTGGTGTCAGGTTCAGAGCTTTTCCATTTGCATCCCTGCCCTCTTCAATAAAATTAAATTGATCACGGTGCTGGTCATCTGTAATAATGAAGATGATATTCGGACGTTTCTCCTGTCCGGATAATGTGGAACTCAATGCCAGCAATCCAACAATTAATGTCTGAAATTTCATAATTTCTGTTTTATATCAGTTTTGTATTACTGGAGGAGACATATTGCTCTTCCTCATTTTATCCTTTCCATGACTTTTGACCAGAAAGGCAGGTGGCACATCATAGATCGAAGTATCCAGGCGAGTATAGTCCGGATTGTTATCCTTTTCCGGCAGACCGGTAAGTATTTCCTGAAAATACTGTATGATTTCCTTATGGATATCATCATCACTTTCAATCAAATTCTCCTGCTCAAAAGGATCTGTTTCAAGGTCAAAAAGTCTGTTAATAGTTCTCAATGTATCCACATAAACCTTGAAGCGCTCATTGCGCAATGCCCTATCCCTGAAATCATACCAGTTCTTAATCATATCATCATCACCAATCCTGCCTGCAAGGCTGCCCATGGCCAGCACCCAATCACGTGAATGATTATTCTCCCCCATGAGGAGTGGTGCAAATGATATACCATCAATATTTTCCTCAGCAGGCAAAGCAATTCCAGCCAGCTCCAGAAAAGTTGGAAACATATCGGTAAAGTCTATCATAGCCCAGGATTCACTTCCCATATTCAATCCTCCCGGACGGTTGATCACAAAAGGAGCGTTTACTCCATTTTCCGTCAGAAAAGTTTTTCCTCCTCTGACAGCACGACCATCCATGTAGCCAATGACACTTCCTGCCGTCCCATTATCAGTAGTAAAGATGACATAGGTATTGTCCCTGATCTCAAGTTCATCAAGCGCATCAACAAGCCTCTTCACAATAATATCGGTATACCCGGTCATTGCAATATGCTTTTCGATTTTTGTTGATGCATTTGGTTCTACCGGAGTATGCACCAGGGGTCCGTGCGTAAGTACCATTGGATAATAAATGTACATCGGATCATCCTTATTCTCCTTCATAAAATCGATGATGAAATCACAAAAGATATCCGGACCAAACTTTCCTTCATATACACTGCTGCCTTCTTTGGTGTGGATATATGGATCCCAATATCGGTGACTGCTGATCTCTTCATTTCCCCCTTCACCTCCTGTCCACATACAATAATCTTCAAATCCTGCATTCACCATGGCTTCCGGTTCCAGCCTGAAATCATTGATCTGCCATTTCCCTGCTGCACAAGTTTTATATCCATTCTGATTCAGAATATTCGCAACGGTTACATTCTTCTCCGGATCAAAGCGTGCTCCATGTCCCCACCTCGGAACATCATAATGGTTGATCCATCCATGGTTGTACGGATATTTACCGGTTAGCAAGGTTACCCTGCTGGGTGTGCATTGTGGCATGGAATAGACATTGTGAAAAGTTATTCCAGTGGCAGCCAATTCATCAATTACAGGAGTCTGTACAGAGTCAGCTCCATAGGCGGAGATCCATTCCTTCCCCAGATCGTCAACAAGGATAAACAGAAAATTTGGTTTAGTATCACTCGTTTCTACTGAAGCAGGCTTACAGCCAAAAAAAAGTATAGTAAGACCTACTAACAAAAACAGTTTGTTCAATTGAAGAATTTTATTCATCTGATAATGCAATTTGTTCATTTCTTATTGTTGTAATATGTTTTTTCAAACTTAAGGGATACTCATCCGTCACTCCAAAACTCTCCGGATCAGTTTCAAAAGGTACAAAACCTAATTTAATTGCCGGGGAATTCTTTTTAAGTCTGAAATCCCCATTTACGGCATCTTTGAAACCCGGATCAACTGCAAGGGAATTTTCTTCAATCCCATGCTTTTTCTGCTCCTGCAAAAATTCACCGGCACCCGGGTAATAATATACATTATTATCTACATCAAATTCATAAGGCATCATTTTAGAACCTGCTTTATGAAGATTCATTGTTGTAGGCCACTTTGCAGGTTTATAAACTATAAAATCTTCGGAATCTGAAATAAAAATATTGTTCCGGATTACTGCATCCGGTTTGAATGTTTGTTGTGGAAACGCCCTCAAATGAACTGCTTTTGTAACATTAACAGCAATATTATTCTGGAGATAATTGTGACCTTTAAAGACATACGCACTGCCTCGACATTTCCAAACGAGGTTATTTCTTACATAGGTTTCATCCTGCCAATCGTCCATCCTTATACCAGTATATAACAGGTCATACAAGAAATTATGCTCAATAATATTACCTGCACCCGCACCGGAGATATTCAGACTTGCCCCATCAGCAAGTTTCAGCATTGTCTGGGTGATCTTATTATCACAGATCATGTTTTCGCGGGCATGCAGATAAGGAAAATACCTGTCCTGCAGAGAGAGCGTACTGTCAATAGTAGCCTCGATCTCATTCCACCGAATTGTTTTTGAAGCCTCATCAAAGTTACACCAGGGTTTCATCAGTATTTGGGAACGTACGCCACATACTCCAATAGCTTTGCGTGGTACATCGTAGATCCAGTTATTACTGATGGTATTATGACCGCTTTGCCATACAAAGATCGCATGGCCATGCCAGACCAGTTCTCCGGTATGGTGCAATATATTGTTATGAATGGTATTGTTCTTATTGAGATCCTTTGTGCCGGGTCCGTACCCACAAAGCAATATCCCCATATGTCCTACATACTCAATAAGGTTATTATTAATCATAATTTCCTGGGCATGTAAATCTAACCTGATAGCCGAACCACCTCCCTGTACAAAATGACATTCCTCCACACTGCAGTTCTCTGCACCACGGAACCTTAGCATTGCATTGCTGTGATCGTAAGTATCCCAGTCATGTTGGATCCCCCAACCCTTATGATTTTTAAACCAGGTAGCACGATCTGTTTCGGTAAAAGTAAGGCCTTTAAAATGGATATTTCTTGCAGGAACATCTTCTGACAGATCGGATTGAATTTTGCCTTCTACTCTTACCAATTCAACCAAGGATGGAACCATGATATTCTCTCCCGGATTACCCTCTTCAGGCCAATAATAGATCTTGCCCTCCTTGGTATTTACGCACCATTCCCCCGGCTCATCTAAAAAGTCAATTGCGTTCTCAATAAATACAAATGCCGGCGCGTGGTGAGGGTCCTTTGTTCCTGGCTGACTGTTGGCTTCAAACTGCAGCCATCCTACTTTATTTATGGTGTCGACCGATTCCAGCGGAATGATCATCATATTCCAGGGAACCGGATTGAATATTACCTCTATATCATTTGGATTCTCCCAGGCTCTCATCTCATTATCTCTATATTCTACCATCCTGAGGCGATACCTGTCTTTATTGTAATATACATTCTTACTGTCCGATTGTCGAATTTCTAAAACTGATGGAGGGGGTACGGGCGACCATTTTTCGCCCTTTGCTCTCTGAAGCATCACTCCATTTTTATACATCACCCGAAAATTGTCTATGCCCTTTGGAATAGGTGCTGACCATAAATTTCCTTTAGCTTTGCTATTTGCATGGGCTGGCAAAGAATTTTCTTTACTCCAATCCCTGACAGATACGCCCGAGCTTAATACCGGAATTTCTTCCTCGTAATTTCTATAGGTCACAGAATAAGGAGATAACGGGCTATCTTCCAGGCCCAGGACAAAAGTATTATATATGCTGTACACCCCTCCCCTTAAATACACTTGTATATCTTCCTGTAATCCGTTCTGAATTAAAAAACGAACTTCCTCTTTTGCCCTTTCCAGTGTAGCAAAAGGCTTATCAAAGGTACCACTCGACTGATCCGAGCCTGTTGGAGAAACATAGATATCCTTCCCCTCAACGAACTGCACACATGCAGCAAGCACGAAAACAAGCATTACAACTTTTAACGTGCGATTATAATTGATTCCCATATTCTGTTTAATCTTTTATCGGCTATTATTACTACGTATACACCTTGTTCAATAGAAGAGATATCGATCTTTCCATTCGCATTATATTGCTCATCCCTGAGCACGACCTGACCAAAAATATTCACGATTTCCACACTATACCTTTCCTGACTGGCATCTATTTGCAGAAAGCCATTTGCAGGATTCGGATAAACATTGACCTTAAAAATCTCTTCGGCTTCCAATCCAGTCTCCAATACCATGTTTACATTGATTAGTGTATCCTTTTCCAGCAATATTACTCCTTCAACATCCTCATATCCATTGAGCTGAACAGAATAATTATAGCTCTTTCCATTTTCGAATTCATTAAATACTACCTCTCCAAGATGATCAGTCAGAGCCTTTTCTCCATCCAGAATTACTTCTGCATTCTCCAAAGCTGTCCCTTCAATACTGATCTGAAATTTTATATTTGAAAGGGTATCAATCACAACTGTCGTTGTATCCTCACCTGCGTAGAATGACCATACATTTCCTGTAATCACTTCGCCACCAACAAGGGCATCCACTCTCCAGAAAATAAGCTCACCAGGGCTGGTGGTATCAGGTACATAAATATTATAATCCTGCACCCCTTTATATTCCTGACTTTCCGGTGTTGCCTCATCCACCGATTCGAGATTATTTCCTACATACAATCTATAAGCACTTGCTTTATATGCAGGCCGCCAAGCGATCATAATCTCTGGTGCTTTTGATACAGATCCATTTGCAGGAATGGGGTGAGTAGTCTGCACTTCTCTCCTACCCGGAATATTATACAGGGTGTCCCCATATTCATAGGCCCCAATATCATAAGTACTATCAATATAAGTATGTTCAGGAAACAGGTCATCACTGTCCACATCCAGGGTTCCCTTCTCAATCAGAAGCTCCTGAGAAACAGGCCTGAAATCCCTGTTCTCAATATCACTCAAGATATCTATAATGGTATCATCCTCGAAAAATCCATTCCAATTGTTGCTATGGTCTCCGGTAAGAGGATATTCATCCGGTGTTCTCCCTCCTCTGTGGCCTGAAAGCATTTCGCTTACATTGTTTTTGCAGATTGAAAAATGATTGGCTCCATCCGGCGGCGGATTCATCATGATAATTCCAACTTTGCTATTGTCAAAAACCGTATTATTCACCACCACATGGTAATCGCCTTTTATCATTAAACCGGTAGGCACATTCCAGATAACATTCTTATAGACCTGTCCCTTTGTCTGGGTACCCCATGGCTCCCAGTAACCTGAAATATCAGTATTTCCAACAGTAAGACTTCCATCGTATCGCATTCCTGATTTCTTACAATCGTGGAACCAGTTAAACCTGGTTACTGAACCTACTGCAGGTCCAACCATGTATTGAACCAT
>JAUUZQ010000151.1 GCA_030589895.1 Bacteroidales bacterium | reverse complement strand
GTCAATAGTTATTCCCTCTGACTCCTTTGTCCTTTTCTCTTCAAATAGCTCAGCAATACGGGTTTCAATGTCATTTATAATCTCTTTGCTTTCGTCCTGATTAGAAAAATGACTACTGATAGCATCGAGGTATTTTTTTAGCTTGTCATAGGCATCTTCATCTATATGAAAAATGATGCCGCTAAGATTTATCTTGATCGATTTTTTCATCACTATATATTTTATTTTTTCGGATTTATTGAATTTACAACTCTTACCAGCTCTTTCCATGAGCTATCCAGCTCGCTAAGAAATTTTTTACCCTGGTCTGTTAGTGCATAATATTTTCTGGGAGGACCCTGTTTAGATTCTTCCCATCTGTAACTTAACAGGCCGGCATTTTTTTGTCTGGTGAGCAGAGGATAGAGTGTTCCCTCAACAACAATAAGATTCTTTTCTTTTAATGTGTTGATTATATCTGAAGCATAGCAATCTTTCTTATTGACAATAGCCAATATACAAAGCTCTAGCGTCCCCTTTCTCATCTGTGCCTTTGCATTCTCAATATTCATAATGGTTCTGTTAATATATTGTTATTCCTGATGTGGTAAATCAGTATATTTTTTAT
The DNA here is from genome assembly GCA_030589895.1 of Bacteroidales bacterium. Classification (GTDB taxonomy): domain Bacteria; phylum Bacteroidota; class Bacteroidia; order Bacteroidales; genus JAUUZQ01. The sequence goes on along the minus strand of JAUUZQ010000151.1, from coordinate 6,872 downwards.
TCACCCAATATTCCATTTATTTTTGCAAACTATTGAAACATATACTACCTTGTTTGCCATAATAGATGTTTATACCTATAACCTGACATTGCAAAGATATGTAAAAAATATGGTACTATGCAAGACATACTACTATAATTTTACAAATTATTTTTATTACAGGCATGATGAGCGCTGTAAGTGTAATATAATGAGGGATATAGAAATATTTGAAATAATAGTTTGAGCGCAGAATATTTTGGAATCGCAGTCAGAAATGCATAATTTGCCTCTGCGGTTAAAAAGCTTTAGTACAATTATATATTTTTCTAGTGGATATTTTTTCGAAAAACAGAAGGGTATCTTTTCGAATCTGGATTATGTTTGGTATAAGAGAGGGGAAAGCGAGAGATATGAATTAATCAGATATAGTCTTAATTTCTCTGCGAAGGTTTTCCCAGGTTGATTCATCCATTTTCCCACCATTCACTTCAATTACTTTTCCAGAGAGGATGGCTCCAAATTGACCGCATTTCTCCATTGGCATTCCATGGATTAAACCATAGAGAAATCCTGCAGCATAAAGGTCTCCAGCTCCTGTTGTATCAATTGGCTTTGAAGGACGAACACCTATTCTAATGGTTTTTCCCTCTGAGCGTATCAATGATCCTTCTGCTCCAAGCTTAACGATTACAATTTCAGACATCTTACCAAGCGTCACAACTGCATCTTCAGGTTTTTCACCTGTAAGACTGCTTGCTTCCTGGTTATTTCCAAAAAGAATATCTACATAATCCCTGATGATTTCAAGGAAAAATTCTTTGTGCTGATCAACGATATTGAAGCTGGAGAGATCAATACATATTTTTAGCTTACTCTTTTTTGCCAGTCTCAAAGCTTTTTCCAGAAGCTCATGGTCTTGAACCAGGTAACCTTCAACATAAAGATAGTTGTAGCCAGAGAATACTTTTGAATTCAGGTCTTCCGTTGAAAGCTCAACAGCAGCACCCAGGTAGGTGGCAAAAGTTCGTTCTGAATCGGGACTGATCAAGGCAAGAGCACGGCCTGTTTCATTGATACTCTTGAATAAGATAGGTGTTATCTTATTGTTTCTCATGTCTTTATAAAAGAAATTCCCAAGGTCGTCATCCCCAACTTTCCCAATAAAACCAGTCTCAACTCCCATGTGAGCCAGACCATGGATGGTATTTGCAGCAGATCCTCCAGAAGCTTTTTGCTTGTACACTCCACTTGTCTCCGCGTTGATGTAATTTGATGTGTCAAGATCAACAAGAGTCATACTTCCCTTGGGCAGTCCAAAGGTATTTAATACCTTATCATCCTTAAGTTTTGTGATAATATCCACCAGGGCGTTGCCCATACCAAGTACCTTCATTTTTTAAATATTTGTCACAAATATAGAATATAAAAGTGTTTTCCCTTATGTTATTGATGTAAAGATTTTTGTTTTTTTCTTTAAAATAATTGTTTAATTAAGTAAAAGAATATACTTTTGCCAACCGAATTTCATGTTGAAATTCTTTTATAAAAATTCCTCAGTAGCTCAGTTGGTTAGAGCGCCGGACTGTTAATCCGTAGGTCGAAGGTTCAAGTCCTTCCTGGGGAGCTGAAAAGCCAGACAAATTTTGTCTGGCTTTTTTGATTTCTAAGACTACTTTCATAAATTGATCCTGCATTTCGACACTATATTTCATTAATATCCTGTTTTAGCAGGCAATCAATTTTCAATATATGTGGCTTCGAACAATTGTATGTGCTCTTATTCTTTCATTAACCCTTCCCGCGGAGGGCGGTCAGCTTTCTCTGAGCGACACTGTAAATATTCCAAATACCTCAGATTATGTGTTGATTAAACCGTCTAAGTCGGGAGACAAGCAACACCAAAAGGTTAATTCAAGATTGGATGACCCTGTAAGGGTAAAGCTTATCGATGTAGATTTAAACCCGGTTGGTGGTTATACAGTTCAGTTTCAAGTCATCACAGAACCGAAAAAATCAGAAGGATTTACAATTCTTACGGAAAATATACTTACTGACACCAATGGTATTGCGTTATCTGCAATATTATTGGGATCAGAACATGGAGAATATCAAATTGTTGCCCGCATTAAAGGCTCCATCGATCATGACTTTCAGGTTTATACCTTTCACGCGAGAAAAAGTAACTGGCTCTTTATGCTTATAATAGGTCTGCTTGGAGGGCTTGGATTGTTTCTTTTAGGGATGGATATGATGAGTGAGGGAATGAAAAAATCTGCCGGGGATAAAATGCGTACTATACTTGGCAACCTCACAAGTAATAGAATATTGGCTTTAGGACTTGGAACTTTTGTTACCATGATCATTCAAAGCAGTAGTGCAACTTCAGTGATGCTTGTGGGTTTTGTTAATTCAAAATTGATGCGGTTTAAGCGAACCATTGGAATAATACTGGGAGCAAATATTGGGACAACAATTACGGCACAGCTTATTGCATTTAAACTTACAGATTATTCTCTTCTACTAATTGCTATTGGTTTCGCCATGCTCTATTTTGCAAAAAAGCAGGGTTATAAGTACCTGGGACAGTCTATTCTTGGCTTTGGAATTTTATTTTTCGGGATGTACATTATGTCTGAAGCAATGTATCCCATGAGGTCATTTACACCATTTATTGAACTTCTACAGGTATTGGAGAATCCATTATTGGGAATTTTTATTGGTATGATTTTTACGGCTCTTCTTCAAAGCAGCAGTGCATTTATTGGAATTACTATTGTACTGGCTACACAGGGATTGATAACTCTCGAAGCGGCCATCCCCTTGTTACTGGGTTCAAATATTGGGACCGCCATTACCGCATTTCTAGCCAGTATAAAAGCAAGTAAGGAGGCAAAGAAAGTGGCCCTGGCCAATGCATTTATAAATGTATTTGGGATGTTGTTGCTGGTAATGTGGATTCCGGCATTTGCAGATATTATAGCGAATATTTCACCCAAAAGTACTTTGCCTGCCAGCGATCCACAGGCAATGGCAGAAACGATCCCCAGGCAAATTGCCAATGCCCATACAGTTTTTAATGTTATGATTGCAGTTATTATACTTCCATTTACCAATCTGGTTGCCAGAATTATTGATAGGATCTTACCAGAAACCGAATTGGCTGAGGAGGTGACCATGAAGACGCTTTACCTGGATGAAAATCTAATAAGCACACCGGCACTGGGTCTTAATCTTGCCAAGCAGGAAGCATTGCGTATAGGTGTAATAACACAGGATATGCTGAGCGATTCTATGTTGCCTTTTTTGACAAAACAAGCACATGTACTGAAGGATCTAGAGCAAAGGAGAAAGCAGGTGGATAAGCTTACTGAAGAGGTCAACAGTTATCTCATGAAGATTAGCAGACAAGGTGTTGCATCAAAAAGAACTGATGAAGCATTTCAAATAATGTATACTGTTAAGGAGTTGGAGGAAATAGCAGATGTTATTGGTAATTTGATGGTATCAAGGGCAGAAATATGGATATCAGGGGATATTGAATTTTCCAGGCAGGGCAAGAAGGAGTTGTTGGAATATCACACTAAGACGCAAAAACAACTTGCAAGGGCAATGGAGGTATTCAAGGATGTAAACCTTGAAAAGGCGAAGAGGATGAAAGCCAAAAATAAAAAATACAGGAGTATCGCAAGTGAACTGGAAAAGCATCATTATGAGCGAATGCGTGATGAGGAATTCAGATTAGAATCATCCGGAGATTCTCATATGGAGCTGATGACCAGACTTAGAACAATCACCCACCATGCTACCAATATTGCCAGGATATTGCTTGATTGGAAAATTGGGAAGAAGGAGTCATAGGCGTAATTTTTTAGTCTCCATAACATATTTATTTTTTGTTAAATTTATGTTTGAAAAATGAAGATGTTGTATCTTCACATTCCAAAATAATTAATCATGAGAAAAATAACTATTGCAATCTTAGTTTTGTTTTTTATTTCCTTGCAGACATCACTTAAAGCACAAGTTACGCCTGATGTATTACTTCCACTTGATGCGGAAGTTAAAACAGGAGTGCTTGAAAATGGCTTAACTTATTACATAAGACACAATGAAGAGCCAAAGGAGAGGGCTTCTTTTTATATGATTCAGAATGTGGGTGCTATTCTCGAAACGGATGAGCAGAACGGGCTGGCACATTTTCTGGAGCACATGGCCTTTAACGGTACAGAACATTTTCCAGGGAAAGGAATTCTGAATACACTGGAGAAGCATGGTGTTGCTTTTGGATATAACATCAATGCATATACGAGTCAGAATGAAACAGTTTATAATTTGAGCGATGTACCAGTGGACAGACCTGGTCTTTTGGATACTTGTTTGCTGGTTTTGAATGACTGGTCGAATTATTTGTTATTGACAGAAGATGAAATTGAGTCCGAGAGGGGTGTAATTACTGAAGAGTGGAGGACAAGAAGAACAGCCGACTTTAGAATGAGGAAAAGCTCCATGCCATTTATCTATAATAATTCGAAATATGCTATTAGAGATGTTATTGGTGACCTTGATGTTATAAAGAATTTCAAATATGAGACCATAAGGGAATTTTATCATGATTGGTATCGTACTGATCTTCAAGCCATCGCTATAGTTGGAGATTTTGATCCTGACGAGATGGAGCAAAAAGTAATAGATCTTTTTTCTAAAATTCCTGCTGTAGATGAGCCTATGGATAGAGGATTTACTGAGATTGAGGACAATGATGAATTGATCTATGGATTGGTTACAGACGTGGAGGCTGATCAATCTATTATAAATTTATATATTCGCAGAACAGTTGATAATCAGGGGCTTGAGACTGTCGGACAACTCCGTAAATTATATATCGAAATGCTTTTTAACCGAATGATGTCACAACGAATTGCAGAGTTGTTACAAAAAGGTGAACCTCCTTTCGTAATGGGGAGCATCAGAACGGGATCTTTAGCCCGGGGATATGCTGCGATGAATGTGATGGCTGTCGCTAAAACAAATCAGGAGGGATTGGCTTTAAAAACGATACTTACTGAAGCGGAAAGAGCAAAGCAACATGGGTTTTCTCCCGGAGAATTAGACAGAGCCAAGTTGCATTATGTGAACCAGATGGAAAAACTTTTTAATGAGAGGGATAAGATATCCAATGATCGCTTTGCAAGGGAATATCAATCGCACTACCTGCAGAAAAATGCCTATATGAATATTGGTGACGAGCTTAATTATATGAAGGGGATATTTTCTTCTGTTACAGTGAATGATTTTCCTGTTAAGATGACTGAGTGGTTTTCAGAAAAGAACCGTACAATTATTGTACAGGGACCTGAAAACGACGAGATAAATCATCTTTCAAAAGAAGAAGTGGTCGCAATTTTCGAAGAAGTTGAAGCTTCAGTAATTGATCCTTATGAAGATGTTGAGGTGGCTACTTCTCTTATTAGTGAGGATTTGCCACGTGGTAACATTGTCTCTGAGAAAAGCATACCGGAGCTCGATGCTGAGGAGTGGACCCTTGATAACGGGGCAAGAGTTGTATACAGGTATGCGAATTATGAGAAGGATAATATCAGTTTCCGTGCTTATAGTTCAGGGGGCTCATCTCTTTTTGATGCAGCCTATATTCCTTCAGCAAATATGTTGGCTAACCTCGTTGATTTCTATGGCTTAGGCGAGTATGATATGATGACACTTCAGAAAATGCTTACCGGCAAAACGGTTAGTTTGAATGTTCAATTGGGAGATTTGTCTGAGGGCTTAACGGGTAGCGCAAGTCCAAAGGATTTTGAGACTTTGATGCAGCTAATTTATCTTCGTTTTACTGCACCACGTTTTGATGAGGAAGCTCATCAGGCAATTACTTCCCGGTATATGGCTTATGTTCAAAATATGAATAATAATCCACAGAAGATTATGGGGGATTCGCTTAACCTGATCATGACTGATTATAATGCACGAACCAGGGTTATGGATGAACACTATATTAGTGAACTGGATCTATCGAAAATTCAGGAGATATATCTTGACAGGTATCAGGATGCTTCAGATTTTACCTTTTTCTTTATTGGTAATATAAGTAAAGAGGAGTTGATTCCCCATGTTGAGAAATATATAGGATCTCTTCCTTCTGTTAACAGAGAGGAGAACTGGATCGATCGGGAAGTGAATGAGCCAGAGGGAATAGTTGAAAAGGAGATTAAGATGACCATGACGGTCCCAAAATCAACTGTGTTTCTTGTCTACAATAACGAATTAGATTATACACCTTATAATAGAGTGATGCTGAGGGTAATCAGGGGGATACTTGAATTAAGGTTCAATGAATCCATCAGGGAAGAAGAGGGAGGGACTTATAGTGTCATGACCAATCTTTCATTGAGTCATTATCCGGAAGAGAAAGCGAATATGTTGATCATGTTTGACACTGACCCGGAAAAGGCAATGCATCTGAAATCATTGGTTTATCAGGAGATTGAAGATTTAAGTACAGAGGGACCGGCAGAAAAGAATCTATCCAAGACGGTTGAGAATTTATTGAAGGACAGGGAGCAGGACAAGGAGCACAACTCTTACTGGCTAAGTGCGCTGTACAACTATTATTACCAAGGGTATAATTTTGATGCTCCGGAAAATTATGAGGAGATTCTTAAGAAGATATCTGTGAAGGATGTGAAAAAGGTAATGAAGAAACTAAGCAAAAACGCTAATATAATTGATCTCGTTTTTAGCCCTGAAGAGGGACATTCGCATAATAGACGACTTTTCTAATAATCCGGCGAGGTAAACATAATCCTTGCCGGATTTTTCATGATCTCTCCCTGATATTTGTAGTTTTTTGACATTATGTGCATGATTTTGGGATT
>JAUUZQ010000139.1 GCA_030589895.1 Bacteroidales bacterium | reverse complement strand
TTATTGGCAAATGGCTGGCAACAGATTCTCAAATATTGATACTCGATGAGCCAACAAGAGGAATTGATGTTGGTACAAAAAAGGAAATTCATTCTCTTATGTCACAACTTGCTCAAAATGGAGTTGCGATTATTATGATTTCATCTGAACTTCCTGAAATACTTGGAATGTCTGATAGAATTATTGTAATGCATGAAGGGCAAATAAGAGGTGAACTATTAAGGGACGAAGCTAGTCAGGAAAGTATTATGAGCCTGGCAACTTCCTAGATTTTTGAAGGATAAATTGAAAATGAAAAGTGAAAAAAAATCAATTAGTAATACTGGTTTCTCAAGGATAATTAAGCAAGTTATTCATGCTCCATCTTTCAGTGTCTTCATTGTAATGGTATTGATGTGTGTTCTTATGTATATTGTCAGCCCTCCGTTTAGATCTGTGAATAACCTTCTTTCCATTGCAAAAAATTTCTCAGCTTATGCAATTGCAGGTATAGGTGTAACAATGGTTATAATCACTGGAGGTATAGATCTATCCATAGGTTCTATATTTGGTTTTTCCGGTGTTATTGCTGCAATGGGAATGGTTGAATTCGGATTACCGTTAATGCCGGCAGTACTTCTTGGGATACTCACTGGCACAGCCCTTGGTTTGATTAACGGATTATTCATTGTGAAGTTGAAGCTACCTCCATTTATTGCCACATTGGGAATGCTCAGTATTGTTAGAAGCTTGTGCTATATAACTACAGAAGGATATCCGGTTACAGGTCTCGGTAAGGAATTTTTGTTTTTTGGACAGGGTTATATACTGTCTATTCCGACACCAATTTGGCTTTTAGCTGTAATAGCGATTATTTTTTCAATTTTCCTGAATAAAACTGTCACTGGAAGAAGAATCTATGCTTTGGGTGGTAATGAAGAAGCTACAAGGATTTCAGGAATCAATACTGATAGGTTGAAAATATTAGTTTATTCTCTTGGTGGTTGTATGTATGGAATTGCAGGTATTATCACAGCTTCAAAATTGGGTATTGGCCAACCAACTGCAGGTAATGGCTATGAGTTGGACGCTATAGCTGCTGTTGTTATTGGAGGTGCTTCTCTATCAGGTGGAGTAGGTACTGTTATCGGTACTCTGGTAGGTGCTGCAATAATGGGTATATTAAGAAATGCATTGGTATTGCTTTCAATAAAATCACATTGGCAGCAGTTTATCATCGGTTGTGTAATAATTATAGCGGTTACGTTTGACCAATTAAGAAAATCAAATAAATTAGCAAAAGTATGATTCGGTAAATTTGCTGAATCGTTTGTTTCTTTTAATGTAGTCAGCTGCATTCATAGCTGTCAACCGATTCGTTCGGTTTATTATAACTTTTGCAATGTTGTAAAAGTGAAAGGAATGAGGAGTTTTCCCATGAAAAAAATGCTGTTGATTACAACAATTTTCACCCTTCTTGCATGCTCTCTATATGCTGCGGGTTCTACTGACGGTGAAGTTGTTATTGTTGTTGTTCCGCAACAACTCGGAAACATTGTTTTTTTACCGGCAAAAGAGGGTGCTGAACAGGCAGGTAAAGATCTTGGAGTTAAAGTTCAGTGGATGGCACCTGTTAAGGCTGAAGCACAGTTACAGGTAGAGGTTATTGAGGGACTCATCGAACGTAAAGTTGATGGTATCGCAATAAGTTGTAATCATCCAGATGCATTAAAAGACGTTCTAGCACGAGCCATCAGTGAAGGTATTGTTGTTTCAACATTTGATGCAGATTCTCCTGAATGCGGAAGACCATTTTACGCTGGAACTGAAAATTATCAGGCAGGTGTTATATGTGGTGAAGAAATGCTGAAACAATACGAAGGAAATAACAAGAGTTCAATATCTGTTGCTATTCTGGAAGGTATACCTGGAGCCTTTGATATTGAATCCAGGAAAAAAGGTTTCCTGGATACCATCAAAGGATCAAATCTGAAAGTCGTATATGTGGGAGCCTGTGATGATGATGTTGATAAATCTGTTACCATAGTTGAGGACTATACCAGAGCAAATCCTGATCTTGATGCGTGGTTCATGGCTGGTGGATGGCCTTATATAGTTCAACCTGGAGCTCTTCCTGAAATGACAAAGTGGAAACAGTCTGATCCTGAGAATCATAAAGTTGTAACTATGGACGTCTTTTCAAGTTCAATAGCATTCTTTGATGAAGGTCTGATCGATGTTGCTGTTGGTCAGAACTTTTACTCTATGGGGTATTTGAGTGTTGAGAATCTATATAATCTTATCAGCGGTGGTGAAGTTGAAGGCGGAATGAAGAAAGAAGGCTTTCCCGGTTTGTTTATTGATACAGGCGGACAGATAGTTACTCCTGCTAACTATAAAGATGAAATTGCTGCAGAGTAAAACTGTAGGATAATGAATCAAATGAGATGAAAGGGTAGGGAACGGTGTTCTCTACCCTTTCTAGCTAATTTTTGTTACTCAATCTTAACAAACCATTACAAATTTCTTCAAGGGATTTTTTTTCGAACTGCGAGTATGTTGATCTTAGTTTCTTATATGAATCAACTTTTTCCGGATCAGTTTTTATAGTGTAGTCACATACCGTTTTTTCTGGACTGGGAATGTTGTTTATATCGAAGATCCCAACTCCTAATCCTGCTATTATTGCACTTCCACGCAGAGAAGCATCAAAACCCAAGTGTATTCTGTATTCCCGTTGAGTGAAATTGGCCTTAATTCTGGTAAGTACATTATCTTTCGCTGCTCCACCAATTCCTTCAATGATAGAAGGTAGTAGATTAGGGAAAAGTCGATTAATAGAAGAAAGACCCTGTGAATATTGTGCAGATATACCTTCATAAATCGAACGCATCATATCTGCCGGTTTATGGCTAAGATTCAAGCCAACCCAGGAACCTCGTAAGTTGTTGTGATAAGGGCATTGGCGTCCATTGAAGTAAGGGCTGAATAGAAGATTGTTGCTTCCAACAGGAATTTTATCGGCTTCAGTACTCAGCTCAGCTAATGAGAAGTTCCCTCCGAAATTATTGTGAAACCAGGGCATTACCATTCCACCGCCGTTGATATACCAGGTGGCAAAATATTTATGTCGATCAACAGCGGGCAGGTACATAATGGAGCCTTTCTCAATATCCGGTTTAAATTCATCAACACAAAGGGTCAGCATTGTTGTACTCCCACCAATATCGATGAGAGTTCCGGAATCTTCAAAACCACCACCGAAGAATCCAGCAGGTTGATCCCCTGCACCAAAAACTATAGGCGTTCCTTCTGTAAGTCCTGTTTGTCGGGATACACTTTTAGAAATTGTACCCAGGATATCCCAGGGTTTTCCAATTCGAGGCATTTTCTTGATATCGATATCCCAAAGTTCTGTAAGTTCTTTAGACCAATTCCTTTGTTTGGCATCTTCATTACCGAAATAGGCAATCATGGTATCATCAATAGCTGCATCTTCGCCGCGCAATCCTGCTAAAACACCGGCTACATAACCGCTTAATGTTGTAAATCGTCTTACCTTTTTATAGATTTCCGGTTCATGTTTCTTCCACCATACAATTTTAGGTGTGTTCCTGGGAGATCCGCATGAAATTGATAATAATTCTTTATGATACTTTTGATGAAAATCAGCATTTATCTGCTCAGATGTTAGATCCAGCCCCATATCGAGGCCTGTTATTGGATCGAAATCATCATTGATTCCAATAATACCTCCCATTTGCCCATCAAGTCCCAGCGCTGCTACATCAGTTGGTAATATACCTGCCAGATTACATACAGTTTCAATCAATTTTGCTGTATTGATAACGATGGATAAAGCATCTTGTCGTGCACGCCCAGTTCCTTCGAAGCTGCTGCTATTTTTTATACTTGTTCTTGCCAGTACCATACCGGTTTCATCTATAACTCCAGCTTTCAGACCGCTAGTACCAATATCTATCCCTATGAGGTATTTCTTCATAATTTATAATCTATTAATCAACTGTCAACTGAGTGTAACTATTCCAGTGTTTTTGTGATTTTATTGTTCCTTTAATATCATCATACATTACTAAGTCCTGTTCCCCATGAACAATAAATCGCAACTCTTTATCAAGAACAGCACACATAAACCCAAGTGGCTCAACTGAATCTGCAATTAGCCTATGAACTTCATTACTTTCAATTAAAATTGAGTCTCCAAAGTCTATATGATGGATTTTTTTTCCAAGCTGTACACTGCCTTTTCCTTTAAGAACAAGTACGGTATGCTCATAGTTATGTTTTTCAAAGTTTGTAGATTTTCCAGGAGATATTTCAAAATATCGAAGTTCCATATTCTTTGAATTATCCTGTCTGCTGATAAACCTCTGAACGGTTACTCCCGGACGTTCTTTGCCATAATCATGAAGGGGTACGCCATCCCATGACCAAGTATTTTTATTCCCTGTAAAGTGATGAATAATTCCCATCATTGATACTCCAATATTCAATAATTATTATGTCTTCATAATATAACAAGATATCTTATTTTCATAGTTAATATATTGATTATATTTTCTATATGACTGTTTTTAAATGAACTCTTATATGAAATATTGCGATATAATATGAAATGAAATTATTAATGAAAGTAGTATTTATGGAGTAGAATATGAAATCTGTAATGACATCAAAAGAGAGAATCCAAACCACGCTATCACATCAGATACCTGACCGAGTGCCAATGGCTTTATGGGGTAGTTACTATACTTTAAATGATGATACCTATTTTAATGTTCTCAAACACTGTGGGCTTACAGAACCCGTTTTACCTTTTAGAAAACTAAAACCGAGAAACTCAAATTATTATGATGATAGAATTCTGGATTTTCTCGATACGGATGTTCGATTTATATGGAGCGGTTTTACAGATCTTGGTGGTGCCAGGATGAATGGGGATCGGAAGGACGCCTGGGGTGTTGAATGGGTTAGGAGCGGTCCTAATATAACGAGTATAGGTGCTCCCCTGAAGAATATGACTTTGGAACAAATTGCAGAGTATTCCTGGCCTGATCCGGAGCAGTATCTGGATTATAAATTAATGGAAGAACGAATTGATTTTCTTATAAGGAATTATCCAGATAAAGCAATCGCCGCACGTGCTGTTAATTCTTATGGCCCTTTTGAACAGGCATCAGAACTTCGGGGAAGAGAGGATTTCCTGATGGATATGATAATTGAGCCGGATATAGCTAATCTTATTGTAGAAAAATGTACAGAAGTGATTATCAGGGCACAGGAAATATACCTTGATATTGTTGGAACATATATCGATTATTTTGAGATTCCCGGAGATGACTATGGAAGTAACCAAAGTCTACTGATATCCCCTAAAATATTTAATGAGATGTTTCAGCCTCAACTGAGAAAAATTGTAGGTAGTATTAAGCAGTACAGGCAGGATTTACCAGTTGCATTTCACTCTGATGGTGCGATAACTAATATAATCGGAGATTTGATTGATTGTGGTATAGATATTCTGAATCCCCTTGAGCCACTTCCTGCTACAGACTGGAAAGAGATAAAGGATGAATATGGTGATAATCTGTGTTTTATGGGGGGGGTTGATCTGAAAGAAGCTTTAACAGGATCAGTTGAAGATGTAGAAATTGATGTTCAACGTTGTTTGGATACATTTGCTGAGGGAGGGGGATATATTCTAACTTCCGCAAATCATATGCCTCCTGATATTCCACCTGAAAATGTTATTGCATTGTTTGAATCCGGGAAACGATTAGGCGTTTACTCTTAAAAAATGGATTAGGGGAGTACATAGCTATGGAGATAAAAATATCAGTTCTTGGCACTTGTCTTGTTGACTATCTTTATTCTCCAGTGAATTTTAATGATGCCATGTTCAAGAGATTTTCATACAAGATTAGAGGAGATGGAGGGCTTGAGCCAGGTAAATTGGTTTTTACAGAAGATTTTGAATCCTTTTCAGGATTAGGAGTCAATAGTTTTTTATATCAACTTACAGGGATTCACTTTCCCTCTGTTGTTAACATTGGCGGGCCTGCTATTGTTGCAGCAATTAATGCAGCTCAGATACTTGGAGAAAGAGGAAAGATTTTATATTTTGGCCTATACGGGAATGATGAAGTTGGGCGTACACTCCGAAAACTACTTAATGATCTCCCTGTTAACCTGGATTGGTTTAGTCAAATTGAAGGAGAGACACCCTGTACTTTTGTACTTTCAGATCCAGGATACAACAATGGATCAGGTGAAAGAACCTTTATCAACCGGATTGGAACGTCATGGTCGATTATTCCTGAATTAATTCCGGAAGATTTTTTTGCTTCTGATATCCTTTTTTTCGGGGCAACTGCAGTTCTTCCGCATATCCATGGTTCTCTTGATGGGATTCTTGAAAAAGGCAGAGCCAATGGGGCTCTTAATGTTATATCCACTGTATTTGATTTTTTGAGTGAGAAGAAAGATCCTTCTTCCCGATGGCCTCTTGGAGAGAGCTTAAGGACGTATTCTCTGACTGATTTACTCATAGCAGACCGGGAAGAAGCCTTAGGTCTGAGTGGCTGTATTACTCTTTCAGATGCTGCGATATTTTTTATTAATATGGGATTAGATGCATTTCTGATAACACAAGGATCAGATGATGTATATGTATATTCATCCGGGGCCAGGTTTCGGAAACTGAAACCAATGTTTATCCCGGTTTCAGAAAGAGCTAAAAGTAAAATCCTGAATGCTAAACCTGATGGTTTTGACACTACCGGTTGTGGTGATAATTTTGCTGGAGGTGTATTGGCTTCGATTGCCATGCAGCTTAAAAAGGGAAATACAAAGAAACTGAATCTTTTAGAATCCTGTGCGTGGGGTATGGCTTCCGGAGGTATCGCTTGCTTCTATATGGGGGGTGTATTCCGAGAGAGTGAAGAGGGTGAAAAGAGGATACTCATTGAAGAATACTATTCAGACTATGTAAAACAGGTTGGTCAAAGTATAAAATAATCACTAAAAAGAATAATTCTCTAGAAGAATCTGTGATCAACACAGGTTCCGATACCTCCTTTAAAATAATGAAAATGTAAATCCGGATGATCAGCAAGAAGAGACATAGGAGCTGCGGAATCTATAATTCTTTTCGAAATCATCAACGCACTTAATCGCTGTCCAAAGGGGTTTTCGTGATATCCGGGATGCCAGATAGAAACTTTTTCAGATTTCCATGTTTCAACCGGACCGACTGTAATGGCCTCGGTTGGAATGGAATGTAGAACACCTCCCCCGGCCATTCTGGAACTCTGAACAACAGTCAGGGGATGAAGATTAACAATTCGGGTTTTCAATTTTCGGTATTCTTCAGGACTTGGCGGGTTATCCTTGTATTCACCTTTACGTTCAACAGGGTCGTTAAATGCCCAGTGCTTGGAATCGCCCTGTCCACCCTGCATTACAAGACAACGGATATTGTCGAAGGATTCTGAATACTCATCAATATTATCAACCTTTAGAAAATGGAGGTTTTCATCCGGCATCCTTAATTTTTTATCTATTTTGTTAAAACACATATCCATATCTGTTTTCTTAAAACTGATGGGATGGTTTTCACTGATTTCTTTTCCATTAACTAACCATTCATCCATTCCCCAGAAGTGGCCCTCTCTAACGTTAAGCTGTAAGTCATTTACAAGCTGTGCCACCATGGGTAATTGCCTTACAGGTCCAATAGGTCCGCAGATACCGGTTGGTGATGAGTCGGTAGATTTTTTCCAGGCATTTATGTACTCCATGGCTTCAGCCAGGAAGAAGGTTTCATATGTATCGTACATGTGGATGGTAAAACCCGGACGACTGAGCTGTCCGAGGTCTTTTTCACTAAGTTTTGCCGCATCTTTTAACAGATCTTTATCCAGGGTTGTATAATCCCACCACTGGGCGTTTATTGTACTGTAAGGTCTTGGCATGGCTATTCTCCTCAGGGTATTAATTTGTAATGGAGGTTGCGTTTTCCAAAAGATATTTTTCCGCTTCTTTCGACCATAACCCATTATTTCTGCTTATTATTTCAGCCAATATTTTAAATAGCGGATTGTTATC
>JAUUZQ010000178.1 GCA_030589895.1 Bacteroidales bacterium | reverse complement strand
GCCGATGATAAACAGATCGCATTTGAAGACAAGGTCATTGCCCGTGGTCGTGAAGTAATGGCAAATCTGCCTGAAGACAAAGAGTGTCTTGGCATCATAGGCAGACCATATAACACTGGCGATCCGGCCCTGAATTTAAGTCTGGTTGAGAAGCTCATTAACATGGATGTATTGCCCATTCCGATGGATTTCCTCCCCCTTGCTGATGAGAAAATTACACAAGATTATGTAAGGATGTATTGGCCCAATGGTCAACGTATTTTGTCCGCTGCCAGGATCATTTCCAGACATAAAAAACTGCATGCCATCTTCATGGGTAATTTCCGCTGTGGACCCGATTCATTTCTATCGCATTTTGTTCACGAAGAAATGGCAGGAAAACCATTTATGGAAATTGAAGTTGATGAACACAGTGCTGACGCAGGTCACATAACGAGGTATGAAGCATTTCTCGATAGTCTGAGAGGCTCAAGAATAGCCAAAAAAGAGAAGAAGAAGGTTACAATACCCCGTAAAACTGCCGCCACACCGATGAAAGATCGTGTGTTATATTTCCCATATATGAACGATGCATCATATATTATCGCAGCAACTTGCAGAAGCTTCGGTATCAATTCTGAATCCTTACCACCGCAGACCCAGGAAGACGTCGATCTTGCGCGAAAGTACACCTCATCAAGGGAGTGCTTCCCCATGATTGCAACTACTGGAAGCTTTCTGAAAAAACTCATGGAACCAGGAGTGGATCCTACAAAGGTGAGTTTCTTTATGCCTGACCACAACGGTCCGTGTCGATTCGGACAATACAATAAATTTCAAAGAGTGCTTTTCGACAGATTAGGGTTTAACAAAGCTGAAATTATCTCCCCCAGTAATGACAACTCCTACGAGGATATTTCGGGGGGGCATGGTACAAAATTCCGATACAATAGCTGGAGAGCATTTGTTGCAGTGGATCTGCTCAGGAAATTCAAGCAGGAGCACAGGCCTTATGAACTGATTCCGGGAAATACAGATATGGTTTACCAAAGAGGGCTGGATCAACTTGTCATCTGTATGGAAAATGGAGGCAAAGGCCTTGCCGGCATTCTGGAAAATATTGGTAAATCGTTTATGCAAATTCCACTTTCCAATGGAAAACGGAAACCTGTTATTTCGGTAATGGGAGAAGTCTTTATGAGGGACAATCCATATTGCAGTGCATTCATGGTTGACAGACTTGAAAAGTTTGGTGCTGAAACATTAATAGCAGGATTTTCACAATTCCTGGTCTATTTCACCATCAGATACCTGAGGGATAGTAGATGGAAGGGTGATTACAAAGGCATCCTGAAATCTAAAATTCAGGAATTTACCCAGACCATGACAGCTAACAGAATTACGAAAGCTGTTCTCGAGATGTATGACAATAAGATGGATGTGTCCATGAATGAAATGCTGGATTCCTGCGGTCCTTATATCCACAGACATTATGATGGTGATCCTGCTGTAAATTTAGGAACATCAGTTGCACTGGCGAAAAGAGGAGTCTCCGGATTGGCAAACATCATTCCATTTACCTGTATGCCTGGAGCAATTGTTGAAGCTGTATCGCATAAATTCAGAGCTGACTATAATCATATTCCAGCCGTCCATATTGCCTTTGACGGTCAGGAAGATTCATCCATTGATATGCGTCTTCAGGCATTCATGCACCAGGCGTACCAGTACAGGGATCAACATGGCTTGACCGGTTTCGGGGATTCGATGATGAACCATATGAAAAATCAAAAAGCAATGGTGACAGATAGATGATGTCCGATGTTTAAGCATAGATGTGAAGCACCGATCATAGCATGATTCAATGTTAAAAATAATTCATTGATTGAGTAAAATGATGTAACTTTATGCAAGAATTATTCTATCATAAATCGACTAAAATAAATAGCAATAAGATGAAAAAGATAATAGCACTACTAATAATCGGGTTTTTTGCAGTAAACATGAATCAGGCCAATGCTCAGGTAGTGAAGAGATTCATGGATAAGAGAAAAGATACTGCGGCAGAGACTGCCACCGATAGAGTTGGAGAAGAAGCAGATAAGGAAGTTGTCAAGGGAGTAAATAAGCAACTCGATAAATTATTTGGAAAAAGTGATGAAAAATCTACTGAAACTCCGGCATCAGTTACCGATTCCAGTAGTAGCAACAGTAGTAGTAGTAGTAGCTCATCAGCATCTGGAATTGGAATGAGTGCATTGTTATCCGGAATGGGAATGAGTACCACCGCTAATGTAAAGGATTCCTATGATTTCGATGCCTATATTGAAATGACCATCACCAGCTATGACAAGAAGGGGAAAGAAGAAGAAAGCGGAATATACATCTCATACATAGATGCCGACTCCCCCGATTATGGCATGTCCATATCAGAGGAGGATGAGGAAGATGCTGTATTAATGATCTTTGATACTGAAAACAATCTGATGTTAACACTGAGTGATTCTGACGGTGAGAAAACCGGTTTTGCAGTAGCTTTCAATGAAGAACAGATGGAGGCTATTTCTGAAAGTTATGAAGAAGAGGAGACTGAAGTTGAAGCAAATCCATACGATGTAAAGAAAACCGGGAGAACCAAGAAAATTCTTGGTTACAAGTGTGATGAATACCAAACCGAAGATGAATCAAGTATTGTGAGCATCTGGTCGACAGATGAGCTTGGGAAAAAAATTGATAAAACATTTATGCGTAGTTCAAACTTCAGTGGAATGTTTTTCTATGCATACTATACAGATGGTTTTGTATTGGAATATGTTATCGAGAATAAAGATGATAATGAAAAAACAGTGATGACAATAACTGATATTGATACAGATAAAAAAACATCTGTTAAAACAGCCGGCTATACCATTATGAGTATTGGTGCCATGGAGATGGATGATAGCGAATAGTTTAGCAGACGCAGACCTTATGGATCTGAAAGAATTGCTGGGCGGTTCCCAAATTGGCATGCGGAAGGAAGATCTTGGCAGAGTTATTGGATCCACTCCTGAGATATATATTGACTTGATAAACCTTGCTTTCTCAAAAGAGATGCCGGCCTGCTGGAGAGCAGCATGGGTCATGGATCATCTGTCAGAACTTCACCCCACACTCCCGGAAAATCACATTGATCAGCTCTGGAAAAATATTCCTGACCAAGCCGATGGAGTAAAACGCAGTATTCTCCGGATGCTGTGCAGATATGAAATTCCAAAGGAGCAACAAGGAGTAGCTACCGATTTGTGCCTTGACTGGCTGGTTAAAGAATCAGTACCTGTAGCTATTAAGGTTTACTGCATGGAAATTCTGCTTAATATTACCAGGGAATATCCCGATCTGAAAGAAGAATTCATTGCAATCCTTGAAGATCAAATGCCTCATAACTCCGCAGGTTTCAAAGCGAGAGCTGTGAAGATTATTAAGACAATGGAAAAGCTATAGTTTATGGGTAAATTCATTCTTATCCCCTTATCCCAAAGGGATTTAATAGGCTTAGCCACGGGTTTTAACCCGTGGTTATGAAGTAAATTATATCCTCAACCCTGAAAAGATTGTCTTTCATTCTTAGCCCCTTATCCCGAAGGGATTTAATAGGCTTAGCCACGGGTTTTAACCCGTGGTTATGAAGTAAATTATATCCTCAACCCCAAAGGGTGTTGAACGATTAATACTTAACTCTTTTCAAATAATCAGATACTTTTCCTCATATTCAATCCCCAACTCCATATACAATTCTATCAATTCTTCCTTAAATGTTCTTTTTCTATGATGTTCTGCCTGACCATATACATACTTAATTAAGTTCTCCTTTGCTTCGGGACTATACGAAAATGCACTATATCCAACCTGCCATGCTGAGAAATTTCTAAATAAACCAGAATTCTCCTTCATAAATAAATTCGTTGAGATTTTTACATCCTTAACAAAACCAGAGATTGAAATAGCAGGATGAAAATCTAATATCATATGAATATGATCCTGATATCCGTCTATGGCAAAAGGAATAATTCTTTTGTTATTACATATTCCAGCCATATAGCTAAATAGCAATTTTTGGTTTGAATCATCTAAGAATTTTACATTGTATTTTGCTCCAAAGACGATTTGAAATAGAAGCTTGGTATAAGTAGACATAATTACAAGATTTAGATTAATGAATAATTTATTATCCTTTAATGTGATGAGAAAGAGAAATATCGATTTTAAAATGAGAATTTATTCAACCCACAGTTGTGGGTTAGGTATATTGTGCTACAAATATCCATGGGTTTCACCCATGGCTAGTGTAATATTACCTCATTCTGAGGTAGGGGGAGCGTGCTATAAATATCCATGGGTTTCACCCATGGCTAGTGTAGTATTACCTCATTCTGAGGTAAGGGGGCGTACTATAAATCACAGGGTAAACCCATCCTAAACTTCACTATCTTTACCCTATGACAAAAAATGACATCATATTCATCCTCTACAAACCTGCTGTCCCCGGAAACATCGGAGCCAGTGCCAGGGCAATGAAAACCATGGGGTTCACCAGTCTCAGATTAATTAGCCCTGCGAATCATTTGGCTGATGAATCCCTCATGATGGCACATGGATCAAGAGATATTCTTGAAAATGCTGAAATATATAAAAACTTTGAAAAAGCCACCGAAGATCTTGATTTTATCATCGCTTTAACTGCAAAAAACAGGTCTGCAAAAGAGGATTATCTCGACAGCAATGAGCTGAGTCAGTTTCTGGCACAAAAAGAAGATGTCCTTGGGAAAGTTGGAGTGCTATTTGGCACTGAGGAGAGCGGTCTGCCCAATCAACTGATCCTAAAATCAAACATTGCGGTATCCATCCCCATGACCGATCCATATCCCTCCCTGAATTTATCACAGGCAGTAATGGTAATAGCCTATGAACTGTCACAGCTATCTCTTTCTAAACCCCGGACATCAAAAGAGGATATGTCAATAGAGGGATGGAAACAACTTCAGCAACGCGTAATAAATACCCTGCTCCTGTCGGGAATAAAACCGGAGAACCCATTGTATCACAGAATACTGGAGAGAGTGTCATTTTTGAGTACGGGAGATGCACGACTGTTGCATTCTGTAACCAGCAGACTTCCTTCTGCTCATGGAGAGTAATTTCAATTATCGACCAGCCCAATATTATCCAGAAAAATAAGACCCTTCTCTGTCTGATCAAAAATAAAACTTATCGAGCTTATGTGCTTCATATCAAGCTCAGAATTATCCTTTGTGAAATCACTCAATCTGAGCATTATATACTGAGGAATTAATTCAGCCCCCTGGTCTTTAGTAAATATTTTACGTTTATAAATCTGCAGTGTGATGGCTGGCTGAATAAGATGATAATCTCCCAAATCCAGGGATGCTGATTCTCCATAAATATCATTGAGTTGAATTGTGAACTCAAGTGGCTTATCTTCCTCTTCAACATCTTCTTCAACTTCCTCTTCAACTTCCTCTTCAACATCACTCTCTGCCTCTGAATCTTTGCTCTCTCCATTTTCTCCCGCCTGAATCTCCTTTTCTCTTTCACCGGGATCTCCCTCCATGGCTCCTGTTGTAAACACAAAGG
>JAUUZQ010000114.1 GCA_030589895.1 Bacteroidales bacterium | reverse complement strand
TCATTTGCAAAAAAATGCAATTGCAATTCTCACTTCGAACAAGAATATGCCCAGAAATGGCGACCAATACCATCAGTACAGACAATCATCTGATTTTTATTATCTGACAGGAATTACCCAGGAAGGTAGTCTGTTGTTGCTTTGTCCGGAACATCCTCAGAGCGAAATGAGGGAAATTCTGTTTTTGATTGAGCCAACAGAAAAAACGAGAAGATGGGAGGGACCCGGATTGGCCAAAGAGCGTGCAAAGGAAATGTCGGGAATTGAAAGTATTTATTGGGTCTCCGCTTTTTATGATGTTATTGATGAATTAATATCCGAAACCTCCCTTGTTTACATTAATTCGGTTGGGAATTCTGAGTTATCTATTGGATATGCAGTTCCTGAAGCAAAGATCAGAGAGTCGATAAAAAAGAAATATCCTATTATCGGGGAGAGATCGCTGGATCCTGTTATGATGCGGCTTCGAATGATAAAAGAACCCGAAGAGATTGCTGTCATACAGAAGGCCTGCAATATTACAAATAGCACTTTTCGATCTGTTCTAAAGGACCTTAAACCTGGTAAGCGAGAGTATGAAATTGAAGCTCTGATTGCATATAATTTTCTTAAAAACGGAGCAGAAGGCCCTGCTTATGAGTCAATTGTTGCCAGTGGAGAAAATGCTTTGGTATTGCATTATGTTGCAAATAGCGGGGTCTGTTCAGGGGGCGATCTCTTGTTGCTTGATTTTGGTGCTGATCTTGGATATTATGCATCAGATTGTTCCAGAACAATACCTGTGAATGGAAAATTCAACAAACGACAGCTTGAATTGTATGGAGCAAATTTAAGGGTTTTGAAGCAGGCTATCTCCCTTATGACAGTTGGAAAATTGATGTCAGATTTTCATAATGAAGTCGGATTGATCTGGGAAAAGGAACATATAGACCTTGGACTATATTCTTTAGCTGATGTGAAAGCTCAGGACGAGAAAGATCCATGTTGGAGGCAGTATTACTGGCATGGAACATCCCACTCAATAGGTATTGATGTGCATGATCCGTTCGATAGAGAATTTCCATTTCAGCCCGGCATGATTTTAAGTTGTGAGCCGGGACTGTATATCAGAAAAGAGGGGGTAGGATTGAGGCTGGAAAATGATATTCTTATTTCTGAAGAAGGACCTGTTGACTTAACGGCCGACATTCCTCTTGAACCAGATGAGATTGAAGAGTTGATGAACAGATGATTATAAATGTATGGAATATACTATTGATTTTAAAGGAATAGAACTCTCTTATATTAAAGAGGGAGAAGGGGATTCGCTGATATTTTTGCACGGTTATCTTGAAGCGAAGGAGGTATGGAGAGAATTCTCACCTCGATTTACTGATAAATACAGTGTGATTTGCATTGATTTTCCGGGTCATGGTGCGTCCGGACTATTTGGTCGGGTACACGAGATGGCCGATTTAGCATCAGTTGTAAATACTGTAATGCTTCATGAAAACATTGATCAAACTGTACTCATTGGCCACTCAATGGGCGGATACGTGACCTTGTCATTTGCTGAAATGTTTCCAGAAAAGCTCTTAGGGTATTGTCTGTTTCATTCTTCTTGTTTTGCCGATGACGAGGAGAAGAAGCTTAACAGAGACAGGGAGATAAGCCTGATAAGATGTGGTAAAAAGACTCAGATCATCCGCACCAATATCCCCAAGTGTTTCGCTGATTCAAATATTGAACCAATGGATGCTAAGGTGCAAGAGTTGAAAAAGATAGCTTTGAAAGCCTCTGATGATGGAATTGTTGCGCTGATTAGAGGCATGAAGAATAGAAAAGACCATACTGAAACATTAAGAAGAACGACACCATTGATTATTTGGGGAGAGGGAGATAATTATATCCCCGAGGAGGTGTTTAAAAAGCTAATTGACATTTCCCCTGAAGCTTCTGCTCTGGTATTGAAAAACTCAGGTCACATTGGATTTATTGAAGAGCCTGATTTGACTTATTTCGAATTACTGAATTATCTCAATAGCCTGAAATAAAAAATCCGCCAGCCGTTCCAATTTGAATATTGGTCCAACTGGCGGATCGTTGTGTATATTCTACCAGCGTTGTCCTCTTCCCTGATTGAAGTTACCCTGGTATCTTCCCATTCCTTTATTCATTCCTCCTCTTCCCTGATTGAAATTACCCTGGTATCTTCCCATTCCATTATTCATTCCTCCTCTTCCCTGATTGAAATTACCCTGGTATCTTCCCATTCCATTTCCCTGAGCAAATTGACCTCTGCGCTGCATCATTTGGTTCATGTATACTTGTTGCTCTTCGGTTAGTACCTCTTTAACAGCTGCCTGGTGATTAATATTCGCTTTCAGGTGCTTATTCATCAGTGCGGTTTTGTTATCGATGAGATTATTCAACGCTTTTTGATCGATTGGATAAGTACTCCTCAGTGTCTGTTGTTTTGCCCTGATCTCTCCGGTTAGATTCCTGTATGTTTGTGTAGTTTCAAGTTGTTCTAAGCGCAAGTCTTTAAGTTCAGCAGCTTGCTCATCCGTAAGATTCGGAATTGTCATTTCAAGTCTGCATTGGTCTGCATTATTTCCATAGAATCCTGATCCATTGCCATTCATGGCTCGTGGTCTTTGATTTTGCGCCAATGCTCCCATAGAAACCAATGCTATCATAAGCATTGTAACTGAAGTTCTTTTAATAATTGTTTTCATTATCTATCTATTTAAATTGTTATTGTTTGTCATTTAGATAGAAGAAAAAGAAAAAGGTTTAATGGGAGGGTGGGAATATTATTTTACAGACAAGGTATCTATAGCAACTTGCAAAGTATGGTCAATAGACTTAATAATAGGATAGAATCCGATATTGTCGATCATATTTCTGGCAATATATGCTTTCACCTGGGTGAGGATCACCTCTTCAGATTCGCTAATTTGCTTGTAATTTGGCTTGACTCCTTTAGAGCTTGCATAGGCAATAAAGTCGGCCTTAATATTTTGATCATCGATGTAGTCGGATATCTCTTTAGCATTTGTCATATCATCCATCTTCTCCCTGTGAAGATCTGTATATTTAAATGCAAACCTGTATATCAACCCAAGACTTTTTACTTTAGTATAATAGGCACTTAATCCCGAAGTATCAACAGGCACAAAAATATCAGGCATTACTCCTCCGCCACCGTAAACTATTTTTCCACCCGGGGTTGTAAATTTCAGGGAATCACTAAAATGAATTGAATCTGCGAATTCAAATTCTCCATGCATAAATCTTTTATTTATATCCTGATGATACTCTTCATTTCCATTTAAATATGGTTTCTGAATACTTCTTCCTGTAGGGGTATAATATTTTGCTACCGTAAGTCTTATTGCAGAGCCATCTGAAAATTTCATCTGTTCCTGCACAAGACCTTTGCCAAAAGATCTTCTTCCAATGATTATTCCGCGATCGTTATCCTGCATGGCACCGGCAAGGATTTCACTTGCTGATGCTGAAAATTCGTCGAGCAGAATAATCAGGATATCATCCTTCAGGATTCCCTTGGAGCTTGCATATTCATTTCTTCTTGGTCTGGACCGGCCTTCTGTATAAACAATAAGGCGACCATCGTCAAGAAACTGGTCTGCAATGCTTGTAGCAGCACCCATTATACCGCCTCCATTTCCACGAAGATCCAGAATTATTTTTTTCATCCCTTCAGCTTTCAGGTCTTCAGCCGCGGAAATGAACTCCTTATATGTTGTTTGTGCAAACTGACTAATCTTAATATAACCGATTTCATCATCAATCATATAGTGCACATCAACGCTGTAAAGAGGAATATCATCCCGGATTATTTCAAAATCAATTGGATCGGCAGTCCCATGGCGTTTAATCTTTACTTTTACTGATGTCCCCTTTTTTCCTTTCAGCATTGCAACAATGTCCTCACTTGGCATGTTTACTCCGGCTACAACAGAATCATCCACTGCAATAATCCTGTCGCCCGGCATTATTCCAACTACTTCTGAAGGTCCGTTTGGGATCGTGCTGATGATTGCAACTGAATCATCAGCCATATTAAATTGCACTCCAATGCCACTAAAATTACCTTCTAATGGCTCATTGTATCTCTGAAATTCTTTTGAAGGAATATATACTGAATGAGGATCAAGATTTTTTAAAATGGCAGGAATAACATCTTCATTTATTTTTTTTACCGAAACGGTATCTACATACTCATTAAGTACATAGTACAAGGCAGAATTAATCTTGTCATTCTTGGGGGCAATTTGCAATCCTTGCGATGCTCCAAATAATGATTTATTATATTGAGAATGTCTGTTTATTTCATTTGAAATTATCGCTTTGACTCTCATTCCTGCAAATAGATTTCCCAGGAGTATCCCTATGACCATTGCTACAGCAAGCAGCAATGGAATATATATCTTTAAATTATCTTTCCTGAATATCTTCATCTCCAATTTCTGATATATGTTCTAATTTAATATTTGCACGAGACAATAGCTCAAGGCCATCTGTGATCCTGTATTTCTCGATAAAAACAACACGGCTTATTCCGGCCTGAATAATCAACTTCGAGCATTCCATACATGGGGAGGTTGTTACATACAGTGTAGAGCCGTCACTGCTGTTGTTTGATTTGGCAACTTTAGTTATTGCATTTGCCTCTGCATGAAGCACATATGCCTTTGTAACATTGTCGTTTTCCTCACATTCATTTTCAAATCCTGCCGGCGTACCATTGTATCCGTCGGATATGATCATCTTATCTTTTACCAGTAGCGCACCAACTTGTCTTCGCTTACAATATGAGTTTGATCCCCAGATATGAGCCATTTTCAAATATCGTATATCGATACCACGTTGTTTTTTTCCTGATGTAGTATTGTAATCCAAGGCTTTAAATCAAAATTATTTGAAAAGCAAAGATAGGTATATAAAGGCGAAAGGCGAAAGGCGAAAGTGGAAAGTTCTTTTGCCTTTCTACTTTCGCCTTTTTTCTTGTTTCTGTACCCGGAGCCGAACTTTTTTCTGAACCTAAGCAGAGGGATTTGGAGTTGTTGGTCAATATGCCACTTAATCTTTAGATGAGCCTTCGCTTTTTAAGTTTTTTATTAGCTCACAACATGCTTGGTTTGCCTAAATAATTTATAATTTTCAACTACATTATTTTTGTACAATTTCCTGGCATTGTCAGATAAAAATGACTTGTCAACCATAGCTAATATCTCACTTTCTTTTTTATCTAATAGGTCTATAATTCTCGTAATAATTGTTTCTTTGATCTTCAAACGCTTTCCAAATTCAATAAAATCTTTACTCTTATAACTATATCTTTCTCCTAATGGCAAACTAGTTTGTTCAAATTCTTTAAATAGATTCAACGCCAATAAATTATCCGCAAGATGGATCTTGGTGTTCATTAAATCATACGATGGTGATAACATCATATCACCATCCGCGGTTTCCAACAGCGAAATGTTTTTTAAATGTACATCACCATTACCAGTAAGGAAATTGAATATCAGAATACGAAGAAAATCAACTCTATTTAATGGGTTAAGCCATTCCCCAACATCTTGATAGGTTTTTGATGTATATTTATGAGACGCTTTAAGAACTGACACGAAATCTTCCTGATTTATTCGATATTGTCAATATTATATCAACATAATGGTACATATTTAACATAAATATTGAAAACTGGTGTAATTGTTAAAAATATACCAATATATTGGTACGCGTGTATTGAGGTGCCGAAAAAAATAAACACTTCGATGATAAATGACTTCTGATATTTATTATATAGGCTATTATTTAAAGGTTCTGTATCGAAAGTTTTTTGAAAGCCCGATCCTTATCTTTAGCTTACAAAGCTCCAAATATGGTATTTAATAATATAGTATAATTTATTGTTTAGGCTGTAGCCATATTTTAGGACAAGACATATAAAGAAAGGTATTAAAGAAATGCTTATGAATCAAACAAAGATTAGAATTATGGGAATATCTGGCCTACTAGGTGGTCTGATATTATTTCTTGGAGACATGTTATTTTATTACGACCCTGTTAATCTGGATATTAAACAAAACATGGGTAATGCCTCAGACCTTAGAATTTTGTTTAGTGGAATGTCAGCTTTATTTGCAACTTGGTTTTACTTGTTCGGATTGGGACAGGTCTATTATGCATTTAAACCAACAAAGTCAGTTGTGCGAAATATTGTTATAGCTTGTTTTGCAAGTATATTGGTAGCCTATGGGATTATACATGCTGCATATATTGCAATTGCTGTAACGGCAAAACTAGCCGTTCAAAATCAACTTGATATTGATACAGCCACTGCCCTTGCCTCAAAAATCAATCAAACACTCAGATATTTTGTTTACCCATTTTTTATCCTTTTATCTTATTTGTTTATTTCTCAAGTTTGGAAAAGAAAAACCTTATATCCGAGATGGATCATACTGTTTTTTCCACTTATTCCTTTCTTGTTTCAAGGATTATTCGATAAGTTTTTATCCGGCAGTGTTAGAATTGTGATTATTGGTGGCTATTTAAATTTAATAATAGTAATATTTTTCATAGCATCTACAATTGCCTTATGGAATGTTAACCCTAAGCATAATGGATTTGCAAAATAAAAAAACGGAAGAGAGAGATTAAAAATCTGTTTCTTCCGTTTCTGTACCCGGTCCCGATAGCTATCGGGAGGGGTTGAACAAGTGTACCCCCAACCGGACGTTTTTACGAACCTTTTTTGAGGGATTTGGATTTGATCTGGAGGGTAGATTCTAAGATTAGTTCTATGGAAAATAGAATTTAAGTTGTTCTGCTGAAAGTTTTTTAGAAGGCCGATCCCACATTCTATAATATTCCCTACCTTAGAGAAAGCAAACTAATTATAAAGAACATAGCACCAGAATTATCATATAGATACTGATTTTTCGAGTAGTTTTTTCATCTAAAATGATAACAGTCATGAAAAGATCTAACTTGCTTATTTTAATATTTATCGCGCTTCTATGGTCTGATATAGTGAAAGCACAAGCATCTGAAGAGAGTAATACAAATTACTGTTTGCAATGTGATAAAATTAAGAATATTAGATTACCAGACGTGAGAATCAATCAAACAGAATTTATTCTAGAACCTACTCCACACTGCAAAGTATTAGGAACCTTAGGAAGTGAGATTGACTTCGAACTACTACTCCCAAAGGATTGGAATGCCCGATTTGTAATGGGAGGAGGAAGCGGATTCGTCGGATCCATCATTAACATCGCCAAACCGAGCATTATAGATGGCTATGCAACCTCTGGTACAAACACCGGACACATAGGTCATGTTCTTTTGGCAGATTGGGCATTGAATAATATGGAAAGACAGCTAAATTTTGGACATCTTGCAGTACACCGCACTGCGGTTGTCTCTAAGGAGATTATAAGGCAATATTATGACTCTGAGATAGTATATTCCTATTTCTGGGGGTGCTCGCGAGGAGGAGGCCAGGCATTGATGGAAGCCCAAAGGTATCCTGAAGACTTTGATGGAATTGTGGCCGGAGCACCTGGATATAATTGGGCAGCATTCGGAGCAAAGAATATTCAGAATAGTCAGGTAATGTTTCCAAATCCGGAAAAACTAGACGAATCCGTCTTTACTTTAGCAAACATTGAACTGCTATATTCTAATATCCTAAAACAATGTGATCAATTAGACGGAATAAACGATTCGATCTTAAATGATCCAAGAGATTGTAATTTTGATTATAACCAGTTACCTCTATGTGAGAATAATGTACCATCTGAAAACTGTTTTACGACGGAACAGATTGAAGCCATCAAGGTAATATATTCAGCACTAATCATTGATGATATGGAGATTTATCCGGGAGTCACGTATGGTTGTGAAAATGAGGAAATGGGATGGCAAAACTGGATAACGGGACCTACTACTACGCCTTTGGCTCTTGATTTCCCTTCCTTACAATTTGGATTTGGAACAGAAATATATAAGAACCTGATTTTTCAGGATCCGAACTGGGATTACAGTACATATGATTTTTCAGATTTTTCAAGAACTACCAATTTTGCCTCTTCATATCTAGATGCTACTTCAACAGATTATAGTGATTTCAAAGATATGGGCAGCAAATTGATTATCTATCATGGTTGGAATGATCATGCACTATCACCTTTATCAACTATCGGCCACTATGAACTTGTCGAAGATCTTGATTCCGATATCAGAGATTATTTTAGACTATTTTTATTACCTGGAGTATTGCATTGTGCGGGAGGGCCTGGACCTGATCAAATAAATTGGATTGAAATAATTAGTAATTGGGTTGAAAACGACATTGCACCTTACAGGATTGTTATGTCCAAAATAAAAAATGGCAATGTTGTCATGACCAGACCGGTATTTCCTTACCCCGAGAAGGCTGCATATGATGGTATTGGTGATCCAAATGTTGAGAGCAGCTTCAGAAAAGATAGATGAGTTATTAATTGTCTAATTTATTACTCTATAGAAATATGAAGAGATCCTGAAAAATATCGAACCAATTATTCGTGACTCCTGTCGTCGTCCCTCATGAGCTCGTCGTCGATTCGCCGACTCGGTTCATACAACAAGGTTCTTGAATGGATATTTCAGAATACCAATGACTTACACAATAAAAAAACGGAAGAACAAGATCAAAAATCTCTTTCTTCCGTTTCTGTACCCCGAACCGGACTGTTTTACGAACCATTTCTTAACGACCTGGATCTGATCTGGCGGGTTAGCCCACATATTGATGGATTAGAACAGGTAGGGTTCAACTATGCTTAGGGAGCTTAGAGGATCAAGTCTTTCTCTACTTAACTCTCTTGAGTTCTAAAATCCTCTTTAGCGCCTCATTTGCATAATTGAACTTCTCACACCAATGCTTACAGTGTTTTTTAATCTCTGGTTCCAGATATCTGTCCCAATGGTAGATATACTTGAAAACAGCATAGGTCTTTTTGTAATATAAATCCACATATTCGGACATATACCTCAGCAATAAAACTCTGTACTCCGTTGTCCATGACGCTATTTTTCCAGTCTGCATGAGTCTTGTCAAAGCGTTCCGGTTTTGTTTCATAGTATCTCCTTGCAGCCTCGCTGCGGATCATGAGTGATTCACTCGACCAATTGACTTTTACGACCCCGGCAGATGTCGCATCCCGCAGACTTTCCGGGGAAAGACCCGAAGAACCATGAAGTGCCAGTCCGAAATGCCATCCGGTTATCTCCGGGATATTTTTCATAAACTCCTCCAAGGAGTCTCCATGTATCTTCCGGGGTGGTTATACCTTCATCGAGGGCCGATTCCATTTCAAGGGTCACCTGTACGTCGGCCTGTTCAGCAATTTCGGCGAGGGTACACATGTGGCTGTTATTTTCAATATTGGTAGAGGTGGAGGCTTCAAGTGAAATCGTTGAAGGATATATGACATTACATGGTCCACCCTTCGCGATACTTGTGTTTGATCAGCTCCTCTGCAAACGCTTTAGCATTAACCGGATCTTTGTCCTGTATTATGGTGTCATTGTCTGAAATGTTCGTAAACTTCATGTTCTTTCCATCCCATTCCAGCTCCTTATTAAGTCCCTGGAGCCTGACGGCAAGGACTCCCATAACGACCATTTCGTTTAAGGGACCTGAATATTCAAAGTTGGCACTTGCTTCCTCGCGGTTGTCCGGACTTTCCTTGCAAGCCCTGACCCAGTCCATCATGTGGCTGAGTTCTATTCGCTTCAGGTAAGGTTCCGGCTTCTTATATGAGGATGCAAAAGAATCCGGGATCAGGTAGGGGTTCTTTCCATAAACACCGCACAAAAGGGTACCTTTGCTACCCTTGAACATGCAGCCTCCGCCGCGTATTTTTCCGATTACGCCGTCGGGATGACCTTTCGGCCTTGGGGGCAGGAGTCCACCATCCCACCATGTAACCTCAAC
>JAUUZQ010000120.1 GCA_030589895.1 Bacteroidales bacterium | reverse complement strand
GTACTCAATATCATCAGCAGTAATGTCGTATTCAAGATTTAAACTCTCTAATTCAGTATTAGCCTTAGCCGTAAATGTAATAGAGCCACCATATGAAATTCTCTTCCTTGTTTCGTTAATGAATTCCTGAATGATTTCTATATTATCTACTGTATATGGTAATTCCGTATATATTCATATATGATGTAATTGTTTGATACAAAGATACAAAATAACTAATCAAATTCCCAATGATTGGGAATCAAGTGTTTTCTATAAAGAACTGCTATTTTAGAACACTCCAGTATTCTAATGCCAGATTAGAACCTTCACAGTTTCTAAATATAATAGAAGCAAATCGATCCTATTCCGCTTAATCTCAAATTTCAGGTGGAATTCCAGTGTCAGATTTCGGTGTCGGAAAATGCAGAAAATGTGACTAAATGTAATTTAAAACCTCCCGTAAACCAATGGTTCCGGCAAATACCCCAATTTTCATAATCATGAGGTCGGGTGTTCAAGTCACCCTCTCGCTACAAAGAAAAGCCTTTCTGATGAAATCAGAGGGTTTTTTTTGCATTTTGGATGCTTTGTATTTATCTCGCCAACATCATCTTTCTTACTTCTCCTATGTTATTATCAACTTTTAATTCGTAGAAGTAAAGTCCATCGCTTAGATAACTGGCATCCCAATCGACAATATGCTCACCAGTTGTCTGAAATTCATCCACCAGTACTTGCATTTTTTTGCCGGAAAGGTCAAAGATTGTCAAGGTGATGTTACCGGAATTATTCAGTGTATACTTTATCTGTGTTGATGAGTTGAAAGGATTCGGATAGTTCTGTTCCAGCATAAAGGATCGATTGTTCTCAGCATCAGAAGCACTAATTCCTATGCTTCCCTGACCGCCAGTTTTTGTATGTAAAATTACATTGCTTGAAAATCCACCGACAATCCAACCTTCATTATCATTTACAAAATGTACCTCCCACAAAGGTTCAGTCACCCCACTCACCTGGAGCTCCCAGCTAATCCCCCAATCAGAGGAATAGGCTATAAGTCCATTATTCCCAACAGCCCAGGCTTTGCCTGTTTCTGACAGATAAACCGAGAACCAGGTCGTCCCTTGAATATCAAAATCAGAACTCTGCTCCCAGTTCTCTCCTCCATCACTGGTATAGATTACAGTTCCTGCATTACCAACAGCAACTCCTTTCAAATCTGTTCCAAAGCAAACTCCATTCAGTTTAATATCAGCCGGACTTGTTTGCTCTTCAAACGATTCACCACCATCGGCAGTATGCATGATTGTATAAGGAATCACATTACTTGGTGTTCCTACAAACCACCCGGTAATTGAATCTACTAAGAAACAGGAATTAAAATTCCCTTCGCCACAATCACCTCTTACATGTTCCCAGGTAACACCGTAATCATCGGTTCGCCAGGTATGGCTCAAGCCTCCCGTACAATAACCCCGCATGGGTACACCAGATGGGCCTTCAACAAAATCTATATCAGTTACCATCATCCCACCTCCGGATGGCAGGTGTTGAAACTCCCAATTCAATCCGCCGTCTGTTGTCCTTTGAATAAGCCTTTTTTCCCAGGGGGTTGAAGATTCATCCTCTCTTCCACCCACAAACCCGGTATCGGCACTAATAAACTCTACTGTATTCAGACTAACCGTGGTGTTATTGGGAATTGAATCCCAGTTCGCACCCCCATTAGATGAATGAATAATTAATCCATCCTGACCAACTGCCCAAACGTCCAATGAATCTATGGCGTAGACTGCTGAAAGCCCTGCAGAATATGGAGAAGATTGCTGAGTCCAGCCCTTTTGAGCGTTAACGCTGACAGAAAAAGCTACAATGACCATCGAAATCAAGTAATTTTTTTTCATACGAACCTCCTTGTCTTATATGAGCAATTTGATTTATCGAATAAGTTAAATCGTTTTTCATATAAAAGCAAAACAATACAGCATTAAATAATTGTTATTTAACACATTACCAACATAGCAAGCAGAAATATTTCGTGCCGTTATAGAAGGTTTTTAGGGATCTACATTGCACATACCGTGCTGTTGAGCACCTTTCTCCATACTGCAATCTGTAACCTCAAATTCAATAATCGTAATCCTGAACAACTGGCTTCCCGTTCTCAAAATCAAAAAAAGACTTCCTCATGATATCTGCAATCAGTAACTTATAACTGATATAAGAATTGAGGTGCGATTGGTAGGCTGCATTTAACCTGATGCGTTCCTGTGCAAGAGCCTCGCTATTGATATCTCCATTGGAAAAGCGTTGTCGCGAAATGTTAAAGCTCTTCTCTGCGAGCTGTACATTTTTTTCCAATAATTGAAGGCGGCGTAAACTGCTGTGGAATTGTTTCACAGTGTTCCGGTTCTCTCTTTCTATATTGATCTTTTCTTCATCGTACCTGTACCGGTCTGTTTCCAGGCCTGATTCTGCAGCCCTTACCAGGGATCTGTTCTCACCCCAATCGAATATGGGTATGCTGATTCTCAGTGCCACACCAAAATTGCCACGCCGTCCCTGTAACTGGTCCCAGGAGTCTTCTAATGATTCGCCAACTGAATAAGGCATGTTGTGCTGGTTCGTGCCAATCAGGTCATAATAACCAGTTATATCCCCTTTTACCAGACCTTCAGATTTAATTCTTTTGAGTTCCAGTTTTGAAAGTTCGATCTGTATCTCGTTCTCACGTAATTCCATCCGGTTACTCAAACCATGGGTTACAGCCATCTCTTCATCCACATTAATGACACTATAGCTCATGTCGCTCACCACAACGACAAGATCCTGAAGGCTCAGACCAAGTTTTTGTTTAAAGTAATTCATCTGGGATTGATACGCCACTTCAGCCAGATAGAAGTCATTATTGGCTTCCCCAAGGTCTACCTCCATCTGCAGCGCTTCCACTTCCCGAATCAGTCCGGCTTCATACTTATTTTGTGCAATCTCATACGCTTCCTGCTGCCTCTCCATTACCTGTGAGGCAATTCCCATACGTTCCTTGTTTGCTACAAGTTCATAAAACGCCTCGCTGGTTTCATAGATGATATCGAGTTCACCTCTTTTAAGAGTTCGAAGGGACAATTCGTAATTGAGTTGTGCTTTTTTAAATTCGGATCTAATGCTATTATATGCATAAAATGCACTTAGAGGCTGATAAAATCCCAGCAGAAGATTCATACGCATAAGCCTTTCATTCTTATAATAATCATGGACATTGTTGAGTCCTGTGCTCACATACAACCGGCCATCGGTTGGAAGGGGCTGGTTGATCACCAGACTTCCACTGGTTTGCAACTGCTGAACCGGGAAGTAAGTGATGCCTGTACTGTCTTCCCACTGCCTGATGGTTTCTGAATAATTCGGAATCGTCATGTTCAGATCGACGTGTGTCTTTAAGCTGGAGGTGGCGGCCCGGAGCTGATGTCCGGACTGGGCCAGCACCTGACTTAAGATTAACATCTGATGGCTTTTTTGCTTCGCTATTTCAATACTTTTTTGAAGGTCAAGCTCATATGCTTCTTGAGCATTTACTCCATTCAAGGAGCACAGGATACTGAGCGCAAAAGATGCAAAAAAGACGCTTTTCATCTTTACAGGGAAATTAGCAACCATAAGTTCAGTATTTGAATTATTCAACATAGCAGCGCAAGAAGATGCGCTTATTCGTACCGTATAGATTCTATAGGTTCCAGTGATGCCGCTTTTTTTGCAGGCAGGTAGCCAAAATTTATTCCAACAATAACCGAAAACAGAAAGGCGATAACGACTGAATATAAGGATACAATGGTAGTAATATCAGTAATGAATGTTATTGAAATTGAAATGGTCAATCCAAGTGCCACACCAATAATTCCACCTGTAATGCTTATCATCACTGCTTCGGTTAAAAACTGTCGCATGATATCTCTCTTTTTTGCACCCACAGCCCTTCTGATCCCTATTTCCCTGGTACGTTCAAGCACGCTCGCCAACATGATGTTCATAATTCCTATTCCTCCTACCAAAAGAGAGATAGCTGCAATAGATCCGAGTAAGATATTGTATATTTTTCTTTCCTTCTCCTCCTGTTTCATTAACTCATAGGGAATAATAATGCTGAAATCTTCATTGTTAAAATGATGCCGGTTTAACAACAGCCTGATGATGCCCGATATTTCAGGTAGTTTATCAGAATTGGCAACTTTGACTGTGATCTGTTTGATTTCACTTTCCAGCTGATTTTCCCTTATAAAACGCTTGTTATAAGTCGACAGGGGAAGATAGATATCTGTATTCAGATCGCGTGATGCCAATTCTCCAACTGTTTCTGTGAACAGGGATTTATTATGCATTACTCCAACAACTTCAAACCACTGGTCTTCAATCTTAACGTCCATTCCAACCGGGTCCTCAAAAGGGAATAAATCCCTGGCAATGGTCGCACCTAAAACACAGACTTTCAGATGCCTCACATAATGATCTTCGTTTATAAACTCGCCGTTCGCAGTGGTATAGTTTAAAATATTTACAAAAGAGGGGGTAATTCCGACAATTTTTGCCTTACCTGATCTGTCCTCATACTGGACAACCACTTCTTTCTCAGCCTGTGGTGCAATATCTTCAATCAGTGGTACAATTGACTGTATTGCATTTGCATCATCCATAGAGAGACCGGGTGAAAATTTTGCCCTGACTTCTTCCAGTTCATCGTCAGTAAATTCCTTATCCCTGATGATGATATTATTGACGCCGAGGTCCTTGTATTTTGCAATGGCTTGCCGTTTTGCACCTTCACCTATGGATAACATGGCAATTACCGATGCTACTCCGAATATAATCCCCAGCATCGTGAGGAAAGAGCGAAACTTATGATCGACGATGGCCAGGAAGGCAAGTTTGATATTCTCTTCAATTTTCATGATGGATACTTAAACCGGACTTTAATTACTGGTTCTGTGCAATTGCTTCCCTCGTGGGGACCTTAAGTTCAGCTCCCTGCTTAAAGTCCCCGTAAACAACAGTATATTTATTATTTCTGGGGCCAATCTCCACGGGGTGTTCTACCCAACTATTGTTCTCCTTCACGTATAAATAATATGTACGATCAACTTTCTTCAGACAGCTGTTATCCACATAGAAAACCTCCTTCAACTCCGCATAATAAATTTCACAACTAACTGTCATTCCTGGTTTTAAAACAGGATCAGATTGATCAAGCACAATTTCGAGGTTAAAAATTTTGAGTTTGGAATCCTCCTCTTTCTTATAACTTAATTTGCCTATCTCGGATATACTTCCTTTGAATGGTTTATCAGGAAATGCTTCCAGCTTGATGATCACTTTCTGTCCTAGTTTCACCTTACCAATATCAATCTCATTTATGGTTGATTTAACCTTTATTTGCCTTAAATCCGGCACCAGGGCCAGATGGGCTCTCTGGTAGGTATTATCTCCAACCCGGTACAGCTGATCATCGGTGCCGGTCATCCTGTTTAATGAGATCTGAAATATACCGTCGAGTGGGCTCAATATGGTCAGTTTTTCTATGGCTGCCAGGGCATCCATTACATCACTTTCAAGTTGGAGCACCTTTATTTTCTGAATCTTCAAACCATTTCTACAAATCTTTTCTTCCAGCTCAATGGTCCGCTTTATCCTGGCCAGATTTATCTTTGCCTGCTGAAATTCCAGCTCCTTCACATCCCTCTTTCGTTGAGTCTCAAACTCGAATTTTTCCAGATCGAGCTTTTTTAAATTAAATTCTGCCAGAACCTCAGATAAACTGGCGTCTAATTCTTTAGCTCTGACGTCATGCTCAACAATCAATTTATTCATATTTGCTTTTTCCACATCCAGCAAATTCTCCTGCTCAAGTAAGAATTTCCTCACATTGGAAGGATCGAGTTGCGCTACGGTGTCGCCTTCTTCTATGTGGGAACCGTGTTCAGCCAATTCAGTGATTCTGAATAGCCAGCCATATTTCCAGCCCACATAGGGCACCGGGACCGGTTTTGCCTTCACCGCCTGCAGTTCCCCGGTTTCAATTAAAGTGGCATTAAAATCTCCTTTCTGGATACACAGATCGGTATTGTTTACTGCTTTCTTACAACCTGGCAGCATCAGGAAGATAAAAAGGACTCCATAAATTCTGACGTCTGTTTTCATCTGGGTAACATTTAATTCTTTGAATTTTCAACTTCAGGAAAGGGATCGGATAAAGCGATCAGCTCATTCTGAGTTGTTCCTTCCTTAATAATTATGAAATCATTATTCCTGCGTCCTGCCACTACCTCCTGCCTTCTATAACTTTTTCCAGCTTTAACATATACAAACTGATTGCTCCCTTCAACAAATAATGCCTCAAGAGGTATATAATTCACATCATTGATCTTATCGACAATAATCCTGCAACTTACTGTCATACCTGGTAGAAAAACTTCCGAAGTACCATCGATTAAGATCTCCACGGGAAATACTTTAATTTTCGAATCACTGCCCTTGAATTGTGCCAGATTGGCAACGGCAATAACTTTTCCCTTATACAATGTATCCGAAAATGCATCAAGTTTTATTTCCACTTCCTGGTCCAGGTGCACCTTTGAGATATCCACCTCACTGATTTCTGCCTTAACTTTAAGTTCTTTCAGGTCAGGAAGATCGATAAGTGGACTTCCTGACCACGGCTGATCACCAACCTGCCATTTGTTTTTCGTGCTCCGATTTTCTCTAATAATAGCTAAACCCCCAGCCGGGCTCACTACCGTCAGGTCATCCAGGGTTCTATTCGCCTCTTCAAGTTTTACTTTAAGCTGCTTGATACTCAACAAGGATTGTTGTATTTCCTCTGTATGTATCTTTTCCTGGTTCAGAATCTCTCCCCGTGCCTTCTCCAGGGCGATATTTGCTTTATCCAGGTTCAATTTTATTTCCCTACGCGTGATATCGGCTTCAAAGGTGGACTGTTCAAGTTCAATTTCAGATATTTTAAGAGAAATTTGGGAGATTTCTATGTTCGCACTCAATTCTTCAATTTTCGATTCCTGTTCGGCTCTCTTTTTCTCCAGTTCAGCTTTTGCAATTTCAAGTTCGGCCTCAGCATTAAGAATTACCTTTTGCACTTCTGAAGGATCAAATATAATTGCTGTGTCACCAGCCTTGACCAGATCCCCATTTTCAACTATCTCGGTAATTTTCAGTGGTCCAAATTGCCATGACATGGAAGGTGAGGAGATATTGATGGCACTGGTAGCATGAATTTCCCCTTCCTCCACCAGATCAATATAAAAATGGCCTTTTGATACTTTACAGGTTTCCACTTCCCCGACGTTGTTAGCCTTACAGCTGCTGAGGCATACACATATGAGCAGAATGAGGATATTTTTCATTTGCTTTCCGTTTGATTTATAAGCGATTCCGGTGGCTTCATAAGTGCTAATGTCTCATAGCCCTCTAATCCTTCCTCAATGATCGCTTCTTTGTTATTATAATCGGCAACATTCACGAATACACGGTTAAACATCTGTTTATCTGATACATATACAACCTTTGAGCTGTCATCATCAAACAGGGATACTAAAGGAACTACAACTGTATCCGGAACATTTCTCACCAGGATTTCACAGGTCAGACCCAGGCCAGGCTGGAGATTCAAAGAGGAAGAGTCCAGGGTGACTATCACTTCAAATACTTTTACGTCGGAGTTTTCTATAACCGGTTTCCCGACAGGAGCCTTGTATTTTATTTTACCTGTTAATTCTATATCCGGAAATGCGTCAACGACTATTTCAAGGGATTGATCATTTGCCAGGCGTTTGTACTCAGCCTCGCATACTTCCAACTTTACCTGCATTGCGCTTAAATCAGGTATCTCTATGATGGGCATGTTTCCCCAGGTAATATCCCCTTCCCTCAGCTTGATTCCCTCCCTGGTCTTACAGTATATGACTATTCCATCAATATTTGAGGTAAGGGTAAGCCTGTCGAGCTTTGTTTTGGCCTGGTCGACCAGGTTTTCCTGCTGTTTAATCTTCAATTGCATCTTCTGCAGCTCAGCTTTGTTTATCTGCTTTAAAAACTCAAGTTTCATGAGTGCGATATTCTTTTCCAATTCAGCTTTTTGAAGCTCAAGTCTAATGATTTCCCGGGAAGAAGGCGTAGTAAATTTCATCTGCACGGAATCGAGTCTTGAAATTTCTGCTGAAGCTTCGATGTTTTTCACCTGCGCTTCTAGCAACAGGTATCGAAGTTCGAGCTCTGCAGTAGATTTATTGTATTCTGACTGAGCCTTTTCGAGCTCGTTGATCGCCAGGAGATATTCGTTCTTAATTTCACGACACTCCAGAATGCACATGGTATCACTGGATGTAACATTTGTCCCTTCAGGTATCAAATACTGTATGGTTACATCGCTCCATATCCCGGGACAGCAAAAGCTATGCGTATTGATGGCCTCTAATGTACCTGAAACAGTTACAATATCCCGAAAATCTTTCTTCTCAATACGGGAGGTGATTATACTATCGAATTCGATCCTTGGGGAGCAGGAGAACAGAAACCCAAAGACCAGAACAAAAGCCGGACTACTCAATCTATGTTCAAAAAATAACATAGAATATGGGGTATTACGTACTATTAACTTCGATGGACAGGATCATCAACTTGTCAGGGTTTGATAAGTTACGACAATTTTCTATATATATACTTAGTAATCAGCTTAAAAATGGCAGCTTGGCTATCTTCTCAGTTGTTACAAAATCATATAAAAGATGCCGGTATAAGGCCCATTACCGGCAATAGTATTCTCAAAATCCGATTAGATCCCGATGCGTACCTTTTGAGTATCCAAAGGAGCAAGAAGAATATCAGCACAAAAACCAACAGCAATACCAACACCAGAGCATACATGGGCAGGTCTAGTATTCGCCAGGTTGCTGCGATTAGATTGTCCATTAGATGATTAAAAAAATCTCCCATTGCTTATTCGTGGTATGTTGACATATTAATCTACGAGTTAAGTATTGAGGTAAAGAAGCCAATACAAAATTATTCTGCACCTGCTTTCTAAGACCACTCAGCTCATATTTCATTGGTAATCCATGCATTAGGAAACCTTTTAATTCTCCTCACGTAGAATGAGTCGTTGCCACGACCACATAAAAAATCACCCCAATGGAGAATTATACGGTTCGCTTCAGAAAGACAATTGTTATCTTTTTCACAATATTTGCCTCCCTAAACCTTCTTTCGCAAACCTACATTTTAAATGAAGATTTCTCTTCCGCAAGTGGAACAACTCCTCCAGTTGACTGGAGTAATATCACTGTTATCGGTGAAGCTGAGGATCTATGGCATTTTGATAATCCGGGATCCCGGGCTTTTAACTATCCGGCTGTTGGGAATCTTGCGATTTTTGATGCAGCAGCTTATTCAAATGATTCATTACCTGAGGAAGTTACATTAGAATCCAAATATGTGGACTGCTCCGGCGGTGCCAATATTCTGCTAATGTTTCATCACTGGTTTGTTCCTGATGAAGGTGCATCTGGTATTGTTGAAGTATGGGATGGAACATCCTGGAATCAGGTTGCACAATATACTGATAGTACCAGTAATGTTGAGTACCAAGTTTTGAATATATCATCCC
>JAUUZQ010000173.1 GCA_030589895.1 Bacteroidales bacterium | reverse complement strand
TGAGCAAGGTAGGCACGTGGAAGCATCCCCACCTCATCCTGTCCTTCAACGCGCCACCGATGCATCACTGCCATACTCTGATTGTTCTTATTCAGCATTCCTTCAGTATTCATGGCAACTTCATTTACAATTTGAAAGCATACCCTGTAGATAAATTGAAATGAAAGTCTGAATGACTTATAGGATGCTCCTCCTCCATATCCACCAAAAAATTCAGGATTTGAATCTCCCAGGTAGATTACATCATTCAGGTCAATTACTCCATCATGATTTACATCTTCATAAATCGCATCTCCACCCTGGAAAATATATCCATCAGTATAGGTCAATGGAACAGGCTCACCATTCGAATCAATAATCTGAGTGCCATCCGCATTTAAGGCAACTACGTCTTCAGTTGAAGGCCATGTTCCTAAATAATTAAACCCATAAAATGAGCCAATAGGTTGTCCAAGCTCTGCTCGTCTTGGGAATTGACCATTCCCAATGGAAACATCCACTTCATTGTTAAAATTGTCAGGAAACTTAAGGAAAGTATTCAGGTTCTGGGAGATATTCATATTAACAGTAAATGAAACATCTCTCTTTTTAAATATATTCGCCTTAAAAAACACCTCCCACCCTCTGTTCTGCAGCTCTCCACCATTAAACCACAATAACCTTGGAAAACCTGATGAATTAGGGATTTTATAACGGGGCCATAGAAGGTCTTTGGTTACTTTATTATACACTTCCCCTGTAAAAATCAGATTATTATTGAATAAAGCCAGGTCCAGACCAATGTTCCAGGAAGACATTGTTTCCCACTTAAGATTGTCGAGTTGCACCTGCTTCGGGATAATGATGGGATTATCAATATATAAACTTGGGTTTGTTGTATTGTAGATGGCATGTCGTGCATATGCATTATTTGGTTCTCTTCCTGTCATCCCCCAACTAGCACGAAATTTTCCATCTGTCAGGAAGGTTGCAGTTTCCAGGAAAGTCTCTTCAGAAAATCGCCAGCCTAATGATGCGCTGGGAAAAATACCCCATCTACGATTGCTACCAAACTTCGAGCTACCATCAGCACGAACATTGAAGGAACTAATATACCTGTCCTTGTACTTATAATTAACACTGGCCAATCCTCCAAGTGCCCGGAACTCGCTGGAACCTGATTTGATAGATCCGATCACAGCATTGGCTGCAGGATCTGATATACCGGAAGTCCCTCCTCGATTGTTTGTAAGTGCAATGTAGTCCTGGGTACGTTGATCGGTTTCATACATCAGTATCGTTGAGAAACTATGGTCATCACCAAGCCTGGGAATAAAGAAGAGCTGGCTTCTGGTAGTTATTTTAGTATCAACAGCATTGGATTCAAATGATTCATTTTTTAAGGAATTAAGCCAGTCTGCACCAATTGCATTATATGGAAGAAATCCATTGCTCTTTTCATTTAAATACTGGAAGGAGATAGTTTCTCTGAATTTCAACCAGGGGGCAATTGAGTAGTTCAAAACGTAAGAGTTCAGTACAATATTCTCAAGAACATCATTGCTGCTTAAGCCTGTAATTGCAACCGGATTGAAATAGACTGTTCCCTCTCCCTGGTAACTATCAGTTGGAGTAAAATAATCGCCTGTTAAATTTCCAAACTGATCATGCTCCCAGATACTCATATTGGGTGCTTTAACATAGGCCATTTCCCTGACATCAACAGCATGTTTCCCGTTACCGAGATCTGCACGAATCAGATAGTTCCCCTCTTTATCGCTGTTTGTATAGCTGAAATTGACAGAGAACTTTATTTTATCCGAAAGGTTATAATCAAGATTGATCCTTGTAGAGATTCTCTTCAGACCTGTATTTAGAGTAGCTCCCGTGTTTGAATGGTAGTTTAATGATGTGAAATAACGTGTTTTTTCACCTCCTCCAGACACTTTAAAGTACTGGTCGTTTATAAATCCAACTCTTGTTATTGCATCCAACCAGTCTGTATTTGCACTATAATTATGAAAATCATCAAATAAGGGGTCATAAGCAATCTCATCCGGTAAAGTATATTCACCAAGCGCGTTATGATGCTCTTCAAGTTGCAGCATAATATATTCATCACCGTTAAGCATTGGAATTGGAGGTGGGTCAATATTCCATGTGTATTTCCCCTGGTAATCAAACCTGGTTTTCCCTTTAACTCCCCGAAATGTTTCAATAAGTAGCACTCCATTTGCACCTTTTGATCCCCAAATTGCTGAAGAAGCGGCATCTTTAAGTACTTCGATAGATTTAATATCCTGCGGGGCAATGCTAACCAGATCGCCAATATCCTCCTGGTCTGCTGTGCCAAAGTCGAAATCAGGATTGATCCTGATATCCATGGATATTCCATCAACAACTATTAATGGCTTCGAATTTCCTATGGAACCAAGTCCACGAATTACAATTTGTGATCCACTACCAGGGTCACCGGATGATGGAATGATATCCAGTCCTGCTACCTGACCCTGCAATGCTTCATCTGCTGATACAGCTCCCAGGTGCCTTGAGTCAGACATATCAACTTTGACACGCGAACTGGTCTGATCTCGCTGAGCAATATTGGTTAAAGGGTCGTGGCTCACAACAGCCGTTATCACAACCTCATCAATTCCAATGGACTCCGCCTCGAGAATAAAATTCAGTGTTGTCCTGCTGTTCAATTGAATCTCCTGCGTTTTATATCCAATGCAGCTCGCTACAATTAATGCATCCAGAGATTCGACATTAATCTGAAAATTACCATTTATATCTGTAACTGACCCGGAAACAATTCTTTTGTCTTTGTCATACTCTACAATAGTTGCACCAATTACGGCTTCACCCGATCCATCCAAAATATTTCCCCTGACTATGCTTTTTGACTGACCTGAAAGAGTATATGGGGCAAGAACCATAAAAGTGATCAAGACCATCAGTATTGATGCAAATCGTTTTATATGTATGTAATGCCTTGGTCTCAAAATAGCTTTTATTTATGTATAACAAAGTCAATATCATGCAATACCCCTGTTGTTATCAGATCATAATTAGATATTTCATTCGGATCAGTATCTGATGTTATCATTGTATTTGTTAAGCTGTCTGCTTCGATAATAGTTCCAATGAGGTTGTCATTCCTGTCATGAATGTCAATAATATCCGGACCGGGTTGAACAGACATCGGTGTATATCTGGGAAACAGGGGCGTAGATGATTCATCGATCCTCATAGTTTGATAATCACCTGATGGCATTTTCCCATCCGTAAAAATCTTCTCTCCCCGAATAAAATGGTATCTCAACAGTGCTTCCAGATCTTCAACACTTAAAGTGTCAGCTCCATAATCTATGAGTGCTTGTTCAGAGGGGACAAATATGGTGTAATTCTCTCCTTC
The DNA here is from genome assembly GCA_030589895.1 of Bacteroidales bacterium. Classification (GTDB taxonomy): domain Bacteria; phylum Bacteroidota; class Bacteroidia; order Bacteroidales; genus JAUUZQ01. The sequence goes on along the minus strand of JAUUZQ010000173.1, from coordinate 2,645 downwards.
AAAAAGAAAATCAAATGAATAAGATCTGTCATTGTACAATCCTGCCTTTAAGAGTAGTTCCAGGAATTTGGATCTGGATTCCTTAATAGATAAAGCATCGTATATTGACTTTTTTGGAGGAAGGAGCCATCCATTGATCTCATAAGTAGTACCATTATCTGTAGGCTCGGCCAGCTCATTTGCGGTCACAATAATATCATCTCCGCCATTATATCCGGCTATCGAAGGAGCCCCTCCCATCACTTCAGCGCTTGAATTATCAAATACAATGTAATTACCGGCTAAATTTTCAATAAATTCTTTGTTAGCACTTCCGTCAGGTGTGCGAATCCCTACATGGTTGAGCAATCTTTTTGACAGTAGTTTTGCACTCATTTTTTGAAACTTCTCAGCACCTCTGTCATATGCTGTAAATTCATATTTGTTTAAATCTCTGTCTTTCCAGGAAAAGACCAGGGAAGAATCGTTATTTAAAGTGTGATCAGGTATAATAAAGAAGGAGAAGTCATTGTCCTGCTTTTTCAATGCAGGGAGTATTTTTGTTTGCTCTATGGCATAGAGGAAATAACTGAAACCGGGACGTAAATAGACAGGTGCTGAAACACTTGTAAATGCCCTGGGAACAATAATATCATTCAGGCCCAGAAATGTTGAATTACTGCCATAGTCTTTATAAAATATCGAATTCTCTTCAATGGTAATAATATCACCTTCTCCGGTATAAAACCCCTGAGTGAGATCAGTCTGGTAAATTGGACTGGCACTCATGTGGTTTCTCAGAATGATCTGTTTGATTTCAACAGGAACGGCATCCCATGAACTCCAGTGAGGTAATCCGCTATTCACCGTTAATATGTCATTAATAAATGTTTCGAAGGCATTGTCTGAAGGTGCTAAAAATCCATTATGATAACGCAAGGTATATTTATCATCATTGAGGTCTGGTCCTGTCAACTCTTCGTGAATATTGAAAGGTAACTTTGGATAGTCGAGAATATACAAGGTGTCGAAATCCAAGCCCTGTTTAGCCTCTGGTTGTCTGCCAGTTTCAAAAAGGTCTGTCTTGAAACTTGGGAAATAGCCCATCAATTCACGGACATAATTGTAATTCCCATCATTCTCCTCAGCAAAAAGTATCTGTTCAGTATTTAACAGAGGTTCCACAAGCTGATCAATCTCATAAATAAAACCATTTTCAGCAAAGATTTCAGTTCCTATGACCTTCCCATTTGCGTAATGTATGCTGGTATAATCGTAAGATCTCTCATAGAAAAACTCATAGTCTGAGCTGGACAGATCGTTGATGCCAAAATATGCCGGGAAAAAGATTGGCACATATTTTCTCGACCTGGAGTATACAATTCTATAATCATTTGCATGGGTTGAATCAACAATGGTAATCTTTCCCTGCTTATTATTTATCCAGTATTTTTTATCCGGATCCTGCAGTATGGTCTCTCTTTTATAGGCTCTCGGCTTGCTGTTTTTTGGATCAGCGGGATCGATCCATCCATCTACATCAAGGATTTGTATCTGGTTCAGAGTCCAGGCGTCCTGTATAATATGAATCCTGACAATATTCCTTAAATCAGGCAATGAGATATTCTCAACACTTCCACCATACTCGGGATGTGCAGATAGAAAACTAACAAATGCTTCATCATTGGGCGCAAATATCGTGAAGCTGCCTGTTCTGTCCAGGATAGTGTCGTAACCTGTGAGTTCCAGACAAAGTTTAAAAGTACTTAGATTCTCCTGGCTTGAGAGTTGGGTGTAGAGTTTCCCCACCAGCCAGTCAGGGCGTTGATACTTATCAAGATCATCAATATCCTTGCAGCTGGAGACAATCAGCAACACTGATAGCAGTAGGATGAATCTCTTGATAAATTGTCTTATCACAGGTATGTTTAGTTTTAGAGTAAAAGTAAAAACAAAAATACAACTATATATAATGAGTATATCCTAATAATCGTTCATTAATGTCTAATTTCCGTTCGAAGTACCCGCCATGCTATTCGTAATAATTAGATTTGCAACGAATGATCCGGAAGGACTCCGGCGGCAATTTCATCGCCGGATGCCCCCAGTAGCCGTTGGTAAAGATGCCCAACTGGCCTGATTCAACCAGTTTTTTCAACCTGGCTTGCACCGCTTTCATTTCCTGCACCGTATTATGCGGCCAACTCGATAGTGTCGAGGCCAGCTTTGCGGTCTCTACGGGGTCTGCCTTGAGCGCTGAAACCACGTCGACCCAATCCAGTGCGGAGAGTTGATAGAAATGCACTATGTGATCATGCAGGCAGTGCGCGGCGATGATCATATTGCGGATGTATTGTGCATTGAGCGGAATTTCGAGTTTTAATGCATTCTCAACCGCCCGCACGGAAACCACTGCATGCACCGTGGTACACACACCACATATCCGTTGCGTGAACACCCAGGCGTCGCGCGGATCCCTGCCCTGCAGGATCAGTTCGATACCACGCCACATTTGCCCGGAAGACCAGGCGTTGGTGATCTTGCCGTCATCGACTTCGCAATCAATGCGCAAATGCCCTTCTATACGTGTGACTGGATCAACTGTAATTCTTGTTGCCACGGAATATCTCCCGTTATCAGATTAATTTGTTAGCCCGTTACCGCTC
>JAUUZQ010000006.1 GCA_030589895.1 Bacteroidales bacterium | reverse complement strand
GATCCGGCTTCATATCCTTCCATGCCCACTTCAGTTTGTCTGTGTACCTGAAGAAAACGAGATGGAATCTTAGCACCTTCAATAGTCAGATAGTTCAGTTCATATCCCAGTATGGAACAGGGAGCTTCCTGATACTGATCATTCCTCAGCTTTGCATTCCCCCTCCTTGTAAGATACTCGCGCATTAAGAGCTGAGGCTTAAAGCCCACCTTCCATACGCCTATATGCTGATTTGGCACCAGGGTATATCTCATTCGCGGTGTATCAAGAATCTGATCAAGAAGTAAATTCGCCTGAGTTACATATTTACCGGTAGCAAAAGGCCAGTATGAACCAACACCTTCAGAGGCCATTTCATCTCCGCCAATTATGCTGGGGTTTCCATATCCACGTGGCGAAACCAGTCTCCAAAGCCATGCAATTGCAGGTGGCAGGATATGGAAAAGTCCAACGATACCATAACTTGGATTTTCTCTTGAGCAGGGCGGTGTCCTTACTCCAAAACTTCGGATATCAACATTGACGGGCTCATTGATTACACCCGGAACATTTTTCCGTGGGAGAACCACCCGGGGATTTGGACATTTTTTGCCCGGTGCATCTTCAATATGATCCCATGGTAGTGCAGTACCTCCGGGATGTGAATTGATATTCAGAAACAAGAGCGGGTTTTTGGAATTGATCGTAAGCTTCTCAAGCATAGGATCATCTCCATAATCATTGATACCATCTACACGAATAAACCATGCATTCTCAGCATCAATTACAGATAGTTTTCCATTGTCACGCTGAATAGATGGGTGACAGAGTGCCATGTCATCAGCAACCGGATTAAAAGTACAGAAAAGAGGAAGATTGATATACCTTTTCTCTTCTGTAAGAATATTCTTTCCGATAAGTATGTGTCCTTCAGGCTCCCTTACTATATTTTGAAGCATCTCACTTTTGCCTCCTCCGCTGGCTCCTTCATGCATGAATGTAGTGATATTATCATACGGACTAACCACCTGAACAGTTGAGCAATGTGCAGTAATCCACCCCTCTTTCTCTCCTTTGGTAAGAAGCGCACCGTACAAGCCTTTTTTGGCACTTGGACCAGGATAGAGATTATAAGAATATATTTCATGTAAATTTTCCAGGCGATTATGAACGACTACTTGTTTGCCATCAAAATGTGTATGACGAAATGTTGGAGCCACATAAATCACCGAATCAATACTAAATCCATCGGGAAGATCATCTATTGCAATAAGTTTTTGCAACATCGCTAATCCCATTGAGAAAAAAGCTGCATTCGCCGGGGCTATAGCAATACCGCCAACTCCAATTTTACCATTCCCGGCAAAATAAAAAAACGCAGTTAAATCCTGCTTCTTTAACCAACCGAATGTTTCAGTCTTAAGGACCTTGAAATCATAGCCATATTTATCGATAAATCTTACCTTATCCGTAGGTAAATTATCTGCAATAGCCATGGTTTTAGGATCACGACGCCGCATGTATGCTTCAGTATAATTTGCAGAGACACCGTTTGTAACCTTGTGAACAATGGCCTCAGTAAAGGTTTTATTATCAGGAAGGTCATATTTAACCTCAAATGAGTTGCTATCCTTTCCTCCTACAGCTGCAGTGGCTAAATCTTCAACGGTATTGTAAATAGTTATACTTTTGCTTTCTGACATCAATTCAACAACATCATTGGGCAAATTAATTTTCTTTCTCTCTAAAATCTTAATAATCTCATCTATCATTTGAATCGTATTTATTGTAATCTGTTATTTTCTATGATATTGCACGATTAAAATACCAGCTAAACAATGCTTAGTTATGATATTTCAGACACATGGAAAATGATCAATATTTGCCATTTGTCAGATCACGTATCTCATTAGACTAAGATGTGAGAATATAGCTGAAATAGCTACATCAATTGAAATTTTAATTCAAAGAGAGCTTTATAAACCACTCTCTTATTGCTGATTTTTCTATCTATTTCTAACAATAACCGTAAATAACCTGTCAATTTATCTAATTATCGTCTACAAAGATATCATATTAATAGCAATTACCCTAATAAAGTTACCGGGGTCATATTCAAAAATATGCCCCCGGTAATTAGCCTGCTTTATAACCTCCGGTGAGGGCTAAAGCCGTTCATAAATTAGTTTATTACGCCTTATGAATAATGCAGGATAGTATTCTAATTGATCTTTTCATATCACTATTTTTTTTTAGGGTTAAAATGAGGATACAATTTAGAGAGTATTTTAGTTAATAGCAAAGGAAGGAAGATCAGAGTACAGAGTTCGGAGTTTAGAGTATAGAGTTCAGAGTTCAGAGTTTGGGAGTTAGATGCCTCTTACAAAGTTAAATGGAAAATGGAGAAAGTGCAGAGTGGCATCAAAGAGTCTACCTCAAAAGAAGTTTAATAATCTTCAGCTTGAAATTTGTATAGGGAGGATATTTAATCCACAATTCAAACCAGTTCGGCTTCTTGATTACTGCTTTTCGATGACTGAATGTTTCAAATCCGGCTCTGCCGTGGTAATTCCCCATTCCACTTTCACCAACGCCACCAAAGGGTGTGGAAGAATTTACAAAATGTACTACCGTGTCATTGATCATTCCTCCCCCGGAGCGTATTCCTCTCTGAATTTTTCTGGCTAAGCGGAAATTCCGTGTGAAAATATACAATGCCAAAGGTGAAGGCTTAAGTTTAATTTGCTCCAATAGCGCATCCAGATCATCAAATGACAAGAATGGCATCAGCGGACCAAAGATTTCCTCCTGCATAATCGTATCATCCTCAGTTATATCTCTCAATACCGTTGGCTCGATAAACAGCTCCTCTTTAATTCCGCTTCCACCGAGTACAACTCTATCGGCCGGAATCAATTTCATAAGCCGATTATAATTCTTTTCATTTATAATACGAGGCAGTGCCTCACTCTCGATGGCATTTCCCTTAAATTGCTTTTCGATATTCATCTTTACTTCTTCAAGCAACTTTTCCTTGATAGATTCATGAACATATATATGATCCGGTGCCACACATGCTTGTCCCCCGTTATGAAACTTACCCCAAACTATTCGCTTTGCAGTCATCTTAAGGTTGCAATCCGGCAATACTATAACCGGATTTTTCCCAGCAAGTTCTAATGTAACAGGCGTGAGATGCTCTGCTGCCGCACGCATAACTATTCTTCCAACATGGGTACTCCCTGTAAAAAAGATCTTATCAAAATGAATACTCAGTAATTCAGTTGTCTCTTCAATTCCACCTTCCTGTGCATAAAAAACCTCTTCAGGAAACCTGTTATTGATTAGCTCTGACAAAAGAGCAGAGGTATGATTTGATATTTCGGAGGGTTTTAATATCACCGTGTTTCCTGCTGCCATAGCTGCTACAACGGGAATCAATGCAAGTTGAATAGGGTAATTCCATGGTGATATGCACAATACAGTGCCGTAAGGTTGCTGGCATACCATACACCTTGCAGGTATACTAACTATACTGGGGACAGGACGATGAGGTTTAGACCATTTACGAAGTTTTCTCAAGGCCAGGTTGATCTCCACATAAACAAGGCTGATCTCATTCTCAATTACTTCAAAATATGATTTCTTATAGTCCTTGTAGACTGCTTCGGCAATTATATTTTCATTTTCCTGAAGCATTAGCTTAAGCTCCCTTAAATACTTTTTCCTGGTCGCAATCGGCATGGATTTTCCGGTGAGAAAATATGATTTTTGATTTTCAACTATCTCGGAAATACTTCTATCCTCATTCTTTGACATGAATTATAATGATTTAAGTTTATAATTAGCGTTTCGCAAGCCCCATGCCCTCGGTTCCGCTACAACTGAGCGCTATCTCGTTTTCCCCTCTTAAGATTCTAAAGCATAAAAATAGAAATATTTATCCGTCCTGACCGCTAAGTCCGGACATTTCCTTCAGGATTTTGTAGTGCACACCGCTTAGCCCGGACGATTCCCGCGTTTTTCATAATTAGTTTTACATTAAAATAAAAAAAAACTGTGTATAAACTTATAGCAATTATTACTCTCCTGGGAACAATATCTGTCAATGGACAGGGTCTATTTGAAAATGCATTTGAAGAGGAAAATAAAACTGATAACAGTGTACTGAGTGGATTTGTAAGAAGCGCCATTTATATTGGCAATTCAGAGGACAAAGAGATACCCTGTCTTCAGAGTATATACGGACAATTTGGATTAATCCTCGATAGCAAAGTGGGCCAATCAGGGGGGGCATTTGCTGATATCCGATTCAGATATGGAAGCGAATTCAATGAAGATATTTCAGAGATCGATCTGCGTGAGGCATATATAGATCTTTTTGCAGGTCCGGCTTCATTCCGGATTGGAAAACAGATCGTCAGTTGGGGATCCACTAGTTTCCTGAATCCCTCAGACCAGTTTTCACCTATAAATCCCATTGTCCGTTCGCCCGACCCCGACGATATGAAGATCGGCTCCTGGTCAGTCAATACAAAACTCTCAATAGCAGGTAATTCATCGCTTCAAATCTTATGGATACCAGTTTATGAACCTTCTATATTATTGACAGATCCATTTACCTTTCCAGACTATATTACATTCTCAGAGTCAGCATGGCCTGCACGGGAGATCAGAAACAGCAGCTACGGTTTTCTTTATGATTTGCGATCCTCACTGCTTGATGGCTCGCTTTCATTTTTTAATGGTTACAGGAACAATCCGAGATTTTCGTTTGAATCAGCCTCCTTTAATATGACTACTTTTGCTCCTGAAGAGATAAAACTTTACCAGGAGCCTTATCGTATAAATTCAGCCGGACTCAACTTATCAATACCTTTTGGAAGCTATATTTTCAGGACCGAGTTCGCATGGATGGATCCGGTAGATGAAGTCGAAGATAATATCTATCTCCCCTTTTCAGAACTCAGCTATACAGCTGAAATAGAACAATCCGGTGCCAATGTGACAGTTATTGCCGGGTACTATGGAAAGTATATTCTGTCATTCGAAGCCCCGGTAGCAGAACCGACAGGTATGACAGGATCATTTCCTGACCCCTCTACCCTATTTCCTCCGGATGTTCCTATTACTGAAGAACTCATTAATGGAGCTATTGCTTCACAAATTGACGCCTTCAATCAGCTATATGATTACCAGCTTCATGAATACTACCACAATGTCTATGCATCGGTCTCTGTTCAACTCTTGAATGACCTGGTAAAACTGGAAATTCCCGGCATGTACAATTTTACCACAAAAGAACTAATGCTTCGTCCCTCGATAGAATATAGCGTAAGCGATGGATTGCTGATCAATGCAGGGATCTTATTTATGAAAGGAGAAGAGAATAGTTTGTATGACCTTGTTGGACCGGTGATAAATGCCGGATACATGACATTTAAGTTACTTTTTTAAAAATGACTAATTATTGTCGCCATGTTATGGATGGTCTATATCTCTAAATGACAGTAATTTACTAAGCCCGGGTAACCTGGGTTAATCATAAGAATTATAAAAACAGATGGAGAAGAAAATAATCAAATATCGCTGGTGGATCATCACAGCCTCAATTGTTATTACTGTAGCACTATCGGGAATGCTTTCGGGAATAAAAATCGATCCCGACCTTAAAAACTATTTTCCCGATTCGATGGAATCAATGGTGAACACCGATAAAATTGAAGATGTATTTGGAAATCAGGATATTATAATGCTCCTGTTTGAAAAAGATGATATAATAAACAAGGAGAGTCTGACAAGAGTAAAGCAGATAGACAGAAAACTTCAGCGGGTTAAAGGGATACAGAAAACCACTTCCCTGTTTGGTGCCAACAGGATATACGGAAAAGATGGTGCGATGTATGTTGAAGCAACTATCAAAAGAATTCCTGATTCTGAAGAAGAGATCAATGAAATAAAAAAAATCATTGATAGTAATGATATGGTTAAAAATATAGTGGTAGCAGATGATTACCGCTCCACTGCTATCATTGCTACCCTGGAAAAAACTACCAATGAAGATTCAGTTTTTGCTGCCATAAATCAAATTCTGACAGAGTTCCCCGGAACTGAAAAAATCCACTTTGGCGGATTGCCCTATTTACGTCAAGCTATTGGAAAGGATGTACAGCGCGATGGATTGATTCTGGTTCCCATAGCATTGCTGTTAATGATTGGGTTCCTGTTTTTTGTATTCAGAGAGTGGCGTGGAGTAGTATTGCCCTTTCTTGTAGTGATCATGTCTTCGGTCATAGCACTCGCTCTTCTGCCCATTATCGGATGGAAGTTTTATATAATCACACTGCTTGTTCCGATTATGCTCATAGCAGTTGCCAATGATTATGGGATACATGTCATCGCTAAATACCAGGAAATTGCTGCAAGATCGCCACATCTCTCCATGAAGGAAATTGCCCTGGAGATTATTAATAAACTATGGAAACCCATACTCCTTACAGGAATCACCACAATTGCCGGACTTGCAGCCCTGCTTGCACATACGATGATACCAGCCCGGCAGATGGCAGTAATTGCAAGTGTAGGAATACTTTTTGCATTGCTATACAGCGTTGTCCTGCTTCCGGGAATGCTCTCCCTTATGTCACGTTCAAAACCTGCAAAGACAAGGAAAAGTACCATAAAGAGCAAGCGAAAAAGCTTTCTTATTCGGCTGTCATTCTTCATCATCGCGCATCACAAGAGAATACCCTACGTCGCATTAATCATTACACTGCTTATATCAGGAGGTATTGCTTTTCTGAAAGTTGATTCCAATGAAGAGAATTTCTTTCCTGAAAAACATGCAGTTAAACAAGCCTCTAAACTTATCAATGCACACTACGGTGGCTCTGAAAGCCTCTCCATTATGTTTAGCGGTGATATGCTCGATCCTGAAATGCTACAACAGATAGATTACTATAAAGATGAATTGAAGAAACAAGCCGATGTTGATCTTGTGATGACCTTTCCTGATGTCATCAAGCAGATAAGCAAGGCTCTGAATGATCCTGGCTCTGAGTACTATGATAAGATCCCTCCAACACGTGAGGCAGTTGCACAGTATATAGAATTATACAATATGAACGGAGATCCTGAAAACCTGGATCAGCTTGTTGATTTCAATTATGAGACATCCCTTATGATCATCAGGATTAAAAGTGTCAGTAATACTGCAATCAATGGCATCATAAGGGATATAAAAGAGTTGACAAAAGATGATCCATCGGTTGCTGCCATTGGCGGATATGGGTATGTCAGGTCTCAACTTGCCAATAAAGTGGTACGGGGACAGTTCTTTTCTCTCTCTATAGCACTGATTATCATTTTCATACTACTTTCGATCATCTTTAAATCTATTACTGCCGGTTTAATCAGCAGTATACCATTGCTGATGTCGATATTACTTCTCTTTGGAATAATGGGATTAACAGGTGTAAAGCTTGATGTAGCAACAGCACTGCTCTCCTCAATTATGATAGGCGTTGGCGTGGATTACACCATACATTTCCTTTGGCGGTACCGGGAAGAACGACAACAACACCGGCCACCCAGGGAAGCTGTTCTTACAACCATTTCCACTACGGGAAGAGGAATTCTGTTTAATGCCATGTCGGTTATTGTAGGTTTTGTAGTGCTGCTTTTCTCCTCATTCACTCCCATAAGGTTCTTTGGAGTACTTGTTGTGGTTAGTATATTAGGCTGTCTGATAGGCGCTTTAGTGATCTTACCTGCACTTGTACTTAACAAAAGATATAAATTCCTTGAACCCACGACTAAAAAGGTGGATAGCGAGGAAGGTGAGGAACTAAAGGTGGCTATATAGATGTGAATTAATATAAAAATAAAAATATGAAAAAGATACTGATTATCAATCTGTTACTGATGCTGCTTATCCTTCCAGGATATAGCCAGGATGTAAAGGACATCATTCAAAAAAGCCATGATGCTGTAAAGGTAAGTTCCTTTGAAGCAGTTTCCACACTCACCATATACGATGGAAAAGGAAACAAGCGAGTGAGGGAGAATACAATGGCATCGAAGACCTTTGCTGACAATACCGAGAAGAGAATCATAAAGTTCATTTCTCCTGCTGAAGTCAGGGGAACCGGGATACTGATATTCGACTACGAAGATAAATCGGATGATATGTGGGTTTATCTCCCTGCCATGCGAAAAACCAGGCGCATCGTGAGCAGTGAAAAGAGCAAAGGGTTCATGGGATCCGAGTTCTCAAATGCCGACATGACTATACCAACAATGGAGGATTTTACTTATGTAATTTCAGGTAGTGAAACAATTGATAATCAGGATTGCTGGATGATTACGTCAACACCAGTCAATATGGACAAGGAAGATGAATATGGCTTTGGCAAAGCAATATCATGGATAGGTAAGAATGATTTTATTGTAAGAAGAACGGAGTACTTTGACTTTGACGGAGATCATTTTAAGACAATAAAAACACTGGGATATAAGCTATTGGATGAGATCAATCTTAAGTATATGATTACTGACATGCTTGCCGAGAACCATAGCAATGGCAGAAGCTCATCCATGAAGATGAATAAAATTCAAATTACGGATTCCAACAATGACTATTTCACAGTATCATATCTTGAAAGGTAGAAAGTATAAGTACTTGTTCTTTATATCTTTTCTACTGTTACTTAACCTGTCACTTCACGCTCAGGATAGCATCAAAGGTACACTAAAGATTACCTTTACAGATATCAGAAGCACGGCAGGTAACATTGTTGCAGGCGTATATGATCATGAAGGTCAGTGGATAAACGAGCCCCGCCGAAGCTATTCATGGTCAAAAGAGACACTTGTAAACGGTTCCATGACTGTTGAAATCCCTGATCTTCCCTATGGCACCTACGCCATAACGGTACTCGATGATGAAGATAAGAACGAAGAAATGAAGTATTTCATGGGACTCCCCAGGGAAGGATGGGGCATGTCAAACAATCCCTCTTTTCGAAAGATCAAAGCCCCGAAATGTGATGAATGCTCATTTGAACTGAACAGTCCATTGCTTGGTTTCGATGTTAAAATCAATTATTTACGGAAGAATAAGGAGATTAAATAGATTAGTATTTGTAATTTTAGATTCTCTATGATTGAAATTCAATTGAGAGGGCAAATTATAAATAAATGATCTGCATAATACTTTCAAAGTTTTGAAAAAATCAATAACTCAACTTCTACGAGTATACTTTAAAATCAATCTCTAAAAACTTCTCCACCTCCTTCATCCAGCGGTCTTCAACGAAGGCAACATGATTTGGATGATTGTTGTATATCTGATAATCTTCCATACTATCGAATATCATGGTAAATCCATAGTCGTACTCATTTTTCGCACTTACCTGGGAAAAAACCTGAAAATTCTTAACTACAGGGATCTCAGTAAGCGTCTTTCGTCCATCCGCAAGGAATTTACCAGCCTCTCCACTTCCACTCTCATGTTTAAGCGAGAATATTACACCATGCTGTATCTGTGTTTCCCCCAAGAGTCCGCTATTACCATCAGTACATCCCTGTGCTATCATACTTGTTCCGATTATTGCGGCAGCACCGCTATTTCTTAAAAATGTTCTTCGTTTCATAAGATTGCTGGATTAGGATTTAAATATACAAAAAGTTTGCCTTTTGCCTTGAATAGCTACCTTTACATCCATGATCCTCGATTTAACCATTTATGCCATAGCGACTCATGGAAACGGGGGCTGTGATGGGTAAATAAAATGCAAGCATCCCCTTATCTGGTAATTTTAAATAGAGGACACTAAAATAAATATAGCTTCGATAAAATGAATAATAACCAACTCATAATATATCAAACTGAAGATGGAAAAGTCAAAATAGAAACCCATTTTGAAAATGAGACTGCATGGCTAAATCAGGCCCAAATTGGAAAGCTTTTTCAAAGGTCTAAAGCATCTATTAGCGAACATATTAAAAATATATTTATAGATGGTGAACTGGAAGAAGAACTGGTTGTTCGGGATTTCCGAACAACCACTCAACACGGTGCCGTAAAAGGACTAACACAATCAAAAAATGTAAAATATTACAGTCTTGATGTGGTTATTTCGGTTGGATACAGAGTGAAATCTCACAGAGGTGTGCATTTTAGAATATGGGCAACCGCTCTTATCAAAGAATATTTGATTAAAGGTTTTGCAATGAACGATGAATTACTAAAAGAGGTAGGAGGTGGAAACTACTTTGATGAGCTTTTAGCTCGTATCCGTGATATTCGTTCATCAGAAAAAGTATTTTGGCGTAAAGTTCTTGATATTTATGCCACAAGTATAGACTATGATCCCAAAACAGAACAATCTGTAATGGTATTTAAAACTATACAAAACAAAATGCACTGGGCAACTCATGGAGAAACAGCAGCCGAGACTGTTTATAAAAGAGTAGATTCGTCAAAAGAACATATTGGATTAACAAATTTTAAGGGAGAAATCCCCACAAAAAAAGAAGTTGAAATTGCTAAAAATTATCTTGCAGAAGATGAGTTGGATTTATTAAATAGAATGGTAACTGCATTTTTGGAAATTGCAGAAATCCAGGCATTAGACCGTACACCAATGTATATGGTTGATTGGATTAAACAGTTAGATACTTTCTTAAAAATAACTAATAAAAATATTCTTCAACATTCAGGAACTACCAGTCATCAAAAAGCACTTGAAAAAGCCCATAGCGAATACGAAATTTATAAAGAGGGAATAAAGAATAGAATCACACCAGTTGAAAAGGATTTTATCAATCAAATTGAGAATAAAACCAAGGGCTTGAAGAAATGAAATTTACTGAGGCAAAAATATAATAGACTTCTGTTATTTTAAACTCTGTTTGTTTGTAAGATGTACCAAATCGACGTCTCAGCAAACACCCATTTTTTTTCTGATTAGACCATAATAGCTACCTTTGTATCTATGATTCTCGAATCCACGATATGCGCCATTGCAACACCCGGAAACGGAGCACTCTCTATTCTCAGGGTTAGTGGTCCCAATACCTTTGCTATTGTTGAGCCTATATTTAAGTCTGCACAAAAAGGCAAAATTATATCGGAGCAGCTGCCCAATACAATTCATTTTGGCCATATAGTAGATGAAGATGAGATCATTGATGAGGTTCTGGTAAGTATCTTCAGGGCTCCTCACTCCTACACTGGTGAAGATTCAATCGAAATATCCTGTCATGGTTCTGTTTATATCCAACAGAAGATCATGGAGTTGCTGATTGAGCAGGGTGCTGAATCGGCAAAGCCAGGTGAGTTTACACAACGGGCATTCCTGAACGGAAAAATGGATCTTTCACAGGCTGAAGCTGTGGCAGATCTGATTGCCTCTGAATCAAAGGCTTCCCATGCCGTTGCAATGCAGCAGATGAGAGGTGGATTTTCACAAAAGATAAAAGTACTGCGCGACAGGCTCCTGCATTTCATTTCATTGGTTGAGCTGGAGCTGGATTTCAGCGAGGAAGACGTGGAGTTTGCTGACAGAAAAGAACTTACAAAGCTGGTTACAGATGTGAAAGAGCTCGTTGACAGTCTGAAAGACTCTTTTCAGCTGGGCAATGTACTTAAGTCAGGCGTACCGGTAGCAATAATAGGAAGGCCTAATGTGGGAAAATCTACCCTGCTGAATGCTTTGCTCAATGAAGAAAGAGCCATAGTTTCTGAAATAGAAGGAACCACCAGAGATGCCATTGAAGATACAGTAGTTATCGAAGGCATTACCTTTAGGTTTATCGATACTGCAGGTATAAGAGAAACAGCTGATACCATTGAAAACCTGGGAATCAGGAAAACTTACCAGAAGATTGATCAATCATCTATAATAATGCTCCTTGTTGAAGCATCAGATGAAGCTGAATTGATTAATAAATCCCTTGTTGCCATTAGGAAACAGCTAAAGGACAGTCAGCATTTACTACTGGTTATTAATAAATCTGACCTGGCCGAAACCGACACCCCCGATGAGATGCTTTCCTCCATTCAACTGGAAGAATCCGAAAAAGCGGTTCTGATAAGTGCAAACAAACAGACAGGCATCAGTAAACTGGTCTCCCTCCTGCTCGAACAAATCAACTTAGGCTCCCTTCGTCACCAGGATGTCATCATAAGCAATATTCGCCACTTTAATGCCTTAAACAGCGCCTCAGAAAGCCTGGAACGTGTTCTATCCGGACTCACCGAACAAATTCCCCAGGATCTGCTGGCACAAGATATCCGAGGCACACTACATTATCTCGGTGAGATTACGGGTGAGGTAACTACAGATGAGATATTGGGGAATATATTTAAGAATTTCTGTATCGGAAAATGATCTCTTAAAAGATCATTATTTTCATAAAATGGTCTTTGTATAAACCAAATTATCGTATATTTGATTTTTGATAAAGCCAATATACATGGAAAAACTTATAAATGATTCAATCAACATTATCAACTTAACTGATACTTCTTTTATCAGAGACTTTGCAAAGTCTATTGACTGGAATGACAGATTAATTGGTATAAAAGGTGCCAGAGGTGTTGGAAAAACAACCTTATTACTGCAGTATATAAAGCAGAATCTTCCTATCTCCCAAACTCTATATGTGAGTTTAGATAATATATATTTTTCAAGCAATTTATTAGTTGATCTGGCAGATGAATTTGTCAAAACAGGAGGATCCTATTTAGTTTTAGATGAAGTACATCGATATTCTAATTGGTCAATTGAAATAAAGAATCTTTATGATACTCATAAATATCTCAAAGTAATTTTTACCGGTTCTTCAATTCTTCATATTGATCATAAAAAAGCAGATTTAAGCAGAAGGGCAGTATTTTATGATATGCCGGGGTTTTCATTAAGAGAATATGTGAATATTAAAACGGATAATTCATTTGAATCTATCCCATTTCAGAAAATTTTATCTGATCACCAGGAATTAAGTACTGAAATTGGGAAATATATTAAACCCATTGCACTCTACAATGATTATATCCGAATAGGCTATTATCCTTTCTTTCTGGAGAATGAAGCAAGCTATCACAAAAAGATAGAAGAAATTATTAATGTAGTTATGGAAATTGATATTCCTCATTCATTTGAAATATCACTTCATAGCATTGAAAAAATGAAGAAGCTATTGTATATTATTTCAAGCTCAACGCCCTTCAAACCAAACATTGTAAAGCTAAGTGAAAAGATAGGTGCTACAAGAAATTCTATAAAAACGTATTTGCATTATTTGGAAAGAGCTAAGATTATCCAACTCTTACAATCTGACAGCAAGGGTGTGAGTATTTTACAAAAACCTGAAAAAATATACCTTCATCATCCAAATCTTATGTTTGCATTCGCATCTGAAAAAAGTAATACAGGGACAATCCGGGAAACGTTTTTTTACAACCAGGCTAGCTTTACCGAGAGTCTAACTTCCTCCAAAAAAGCTGATTTCATTGTAAATGATAAATATACCATTGAAGTTGGTGGCAAGAATAAGGATAAATCTCAAATTGAAAGAATTGAGAATGCTTTTATAGTTTTAGATAATATAGAACATGGATTTGGCAATAGAATCCCATTATGGTTGTTTGGTTTTATGTACTAATTTAGTGGGTACACATGTTACTATTTTGGACTCCCCTCCTAATTATTATTCTCTAATATTGCGAAATAATTGTCAGCATTATTCCTGTCTGATTTCCTTAGAATCTGTGTTTCTATTTTGTTCCTAAGAAGACGTAAACAATTGATTCATAGAATATAATCAATTTCTGTATCGGAAAGTAGGTATCACAAATCAAGTATCGGTGATACTTGTTTCCCGTCTACAGTTACATTTTCCAATACCAGGTCGTTTACGTACTCCAGCACATTATCCTTTTTGATATTATTAAACTGACAATCGATTAGTTTAACATTCTCAATAGGGAGTGCCTCCAATCCCATTATTTGAATGGCATAATCTGCTTTATTACAGACCATGCGTTCAATAAAAATATTCCGGTAGCGGGTGTACTTTATTTCCCCCTGTGTTGTTTTTGAGGAGTAGTTCTGATTAATTCTAACAGCGGCATTCTTTACCTCTCCAACTGTTATATCTCTCAGGTAGATATTCTCAATCACACCTCCCCTGTATTTGTTCGACTTTAATCGCAATGCTCTGTCCAGGTTAGGACTGCTCATCTCACAATCGTAAGCATAAATATTACGCGCTCCGCCGGAGGATTCACTGCCGATTACAACGCCACCGTGACCGTCCAGCATTTTGCAGTGTCGTATAATTACATTTTCAGTGGGGATGCCTGCATCATAACCTTGTCGGTTTCTACCCGATTTGATAGCGATGCAATCATCTCCGTTGTTAAATTCGCAGCCTTCGATCATAATATTCTTACATGACTCCGGATCACATCCATCTCCGTTGGGGGCTCCCTGGCTGAAAAGCTTTACATCTCTTATCGTAATGTTTTCCGATAATACCGGATGGATCATCCACATGGGTGGCCTGACAAGAGTTACGCCTTCTATCAGTATATTTTTACATTCAAAGGGCTGAATAAAACTGGGTCGTAAATAGTATCCATCTCCAAAAATACGTTCCTCAACTGGAACACCATTGGTCATCATCTCCAACAAGCGAGGGTTGGAATTTGGCTCCTGTTGGGAGTTTGACTTGTCCTCATGCCCGCGTTTCCAATGCCACCAATTATCCATAGAGGCCTGACCATCAAGCACGCCATCGCCGGTTATCGCAATGTTCTCCTGCTTATAAGCATAGATCAGAGGGGAATAATTGTAAAGCTCACAGCCTTCAAAACGGGTGCGTACATTGGGAAGATAATCCATGGGATTGGTGCTAAATAGTATCTTCGCCCCTTCTTCTAAATGAAGTTCTACATTGCTAAGCAAATGAATGGCACCCGAAACAAATTCACCCTCAGGAACGATCACCCTTCCGCCTCCAGCCTGGTGACAGGCTTCAATGGCCTGCCGAAATGCTTCGGTACATAGTTCACCATCTTGGGACGCACCATAATCTAAAATACAGAACCGCTGATCAGCAAATTCCGGCGCATTGATCCCCTGGAGTATGACTTCCATCTGTTCCCATCCACGTTCAATATCTTCATGTTTCTGCTCATGGGTGCATGAGCTCAGACAAAAAAGTATAGATACACAAAATAGCAGTGATCTCATTTCCATTGTTGTTTATAGTTTACTTATTAATGATGCCACTTGAAACTGACAATGTTCAAATTATCCTGTATTCCCTGGAACCGACATATGAAGCAAGGTAGGGTTTTTAGAGGTTCAGGAACATACCAGTATATCCCAAAAATAGGATTCAGAAGTTCCAAAAGCATCCGGAGACGTGACATTGTCTCTACAATTTTCGTATTATAGCTCATAATATGATTATTGTTAAATTTGCATGCACAAGATCTTTTGTCAAAACTCAACGCAGCTTGAATATGAATCTTTTTCATCGCGCCATTATAGCTACATTCATCATGTTGATTTCTGCCCTGGCTCTCCAAGGTCAAAGCAAGATCAGGTTTGAAAACTATAGTGTAGATGACGGACTATCCAGTAACGTTGTTAGTTGTGTTTACCAGGATCATATCGGATGGATCTGGCTAGGAACAAATAGAGGTATCAGTAAATATGACGGACATAATTTTCACACATATATTCTTAATAACCCTTTAACCAGGGAAAATTTCTCCTTGATCAATTGCATTTTTGAAGATTCAAGATCCAGACTATGGGTGGGTACCGAAGATGCCGGCTTGGCACTATACGATCGACGCAAAGATAAATTCTCATATTACAGCGCCGATACCAGCAGGAACTGCATAAGTAGCAACCTGGTATTTTCTGTGGCTGAGGATAGTTCAGGGATCTTATGGATAGGCACAGACAAGGGACTCAATCGTTTTGATCCAGAAACTAAAGAATTTCAGAGGATTCAGCATATAGAAAACGAAACTTCCAGTATCGCTCACAACAACATAGAGAAAGTATTTATTGACAGCAATGGTACACTGTGGCTTGGAACGAAAAATGGCCTCGACACCTACGATCCTGCATCAGCTACTGTAACACATATCAAGCTGGATGCAAAAGTCAGACTCGATATGAGTGCAACATATGACATCCAGGATATTGCTGAAGGAAGAAATGGCAATATATTAATTGGAACATATAGCAGCGGACTATTCATTATTGAAAATGCTGACGACAAGATCAGAAACATTGTACCCGACCCTGAATACAACAGGAGCTACACGCTAAGAGCTGTGTACCAGGACCAGAATAATAACATTTGGCTGGGAACCCGGGGTGGAATCTATATCCTGGACCAATCCTATAATGTCGTTTCACACTATGTCCCCCATGAACATGATCAGAACAGCCTGAGTCAAATATCAATCAACAATATTTTTGAAGACAATACAGGGGATATCTGGATAGGAACAAGAAATGGATTGAATTATGTCAACCAGCTTAAACAAGCCTTCAAATACTATGGATTTAAATCAAATGATAACAGCTACCTGAATAATGCCGAAATCTATGCAATAATGGAATCCAGTGACGGAAAGATATGGCTGGGTACTGAAAACGGCGGTATCAATGTGTACAACAAGCAAACAGGTCGCTTCACACATTTAACACATAGCGAGGGAAATGACAACTCCATATGTTCGAATTGCATAAAATCAATTATCCAGGATAGATCAGGCAAATTTTGGATCGGGTCATTTTTGGGAGGAATGGATTTTTATGATCCAATAAGCAGACGTTTTACCAATTATAAGAATGATCCGGGAAATAAGAATACGCTTTCCAACAATACGGTTTGGGCCTTGCTGGAAGACAAAAAAGGAAGAATATGGATTGGGACTGATGCTGGGTTGGATCACTTCGACCCGGCGAGCAGATCATTCGAACATTTCATGGATAGCCTGATCACTTCTCCTGTTCATGTGATCTTTGAAGATCGAGCCGGTAACTTATTTATTGGAACAACAAACAATGGGCTATACATTATCACTGTTGAGAATCGTGTCTTCAATTATAACATCATGGCCAGGGTAATATTTGAAGATATAAAAGGACGAATATGGATAGGCTCAGGGGTATACAGCGGCCTGTGTCAATTTGAAGTTGAGAATGGCTTAGTGAGGACCTACACAATGGACGATGGTCTGCCTTCAAACCAGGTGTTTGGAATCCTTGAAAGCGAAGACGGGCAGGACTTGTGGTTAAGCACCGGATCTGGTTTATCCATGTTCAATCCTGACAGTCTGACCTTCGAAAACTATACCATCGAAGATGGCATACAGGGTAACACATTTTATTATGGAGCATACTGCAAAAGTAAAACAGGAGAGCTTTTCTTTGGCGGACAAAAAGGACTCACCAGTTTTCATCCAGACCAGTTAGTAAAGAATTATAACGAACCACCTGTTGTAATAACAGATTTCAGGATCTTCAATAAAAAGGTTCCTATAGGTCAGGAATTTCAAGGTGAGCTAATCCTGGAACAGAGCATCAGCGAATCTGATGAAATAACTGTTGCCTATAAACATTCCGTTTTGACATTTGATTTTGTTGCGCTCAACTATGTGACCAGTTCACATAATCAGTACACCTATATTATGGAGGGCTTTGAAGAAGAATGGAATCCCATTACGAACAACAGATCAGCAACCTATACGAATCTAGACCCAGGTAAATATATATTTCGGGTAAAAGCCTCCAATAACGATGGTGTTTGGAATGATGAAGGAACATCACTTAGCCTGATCGTCACACCACCAATATGGAAAACATCTGCCTTTGAGAGCTTTCTGATTCTATTATTTGCACTCCTGATTTACCTGATCATTTTATTCTTTGTAAAAAGAGAGAATTTAAAGAATCAACTGGTGATGGAACGGATCAAGTCAAAAGAGCTGCATAAGATCGACATGATGAAATTCCAGTTTTTTACAAATATCTCACATGAAATACGAACCCCAATATCGCTGATCCTCAGCCCACTTTCGCGGATCATGAATTCAAATCCATCGAAAGAACAGATTGAGAAGGATTTGGATGTCGTGTATAAAAATGCCACACGCTTAGGAAAACTGGTCGATCAATTACTGGATTTTAGAAAAATTGAAGCTGGGAAATTGAAACTGGAGCTGTCAAAAGGAGATATTGTATCATACTTGAAGAAGGTTATTTATTTGTATAAAGAGTTGTCGGATGAAAAAAAAATCAACCTGGAATTCTTCTCTGTAGTGGATCAGATTCAGATGTATTTTGATCCTGACAAAGTTGAAAAAGTTATATTCAATCTCTTATCCAATTCATTTAAAGCAACAAAAGAAGGAGGCACAATACGTGTTGCAGTCTCTCTTACAATCCACATGGATGGAGATATAAGTGATAATAAAAACATCCATCCCGGAGAATACCTGCAAATTGTTGTACAGGATACAGGGAAAGGAATTCCTGAGGATAAGAAAGAGCGGATTTTCGAGCGTTTCTATCAGGGTAAATCTACGGAAGATAATATCAATACAGGATCAGGAATTGGACTTTCCTTGTCACGCGAGCTCGTGAAGGTCTCTAATGGATCCATATCCCTTAAGAGCCAGGAGGGTGTAGGGACAAAAGTAACGATTCTGCTGCCACTGATCAAGGACGATCCTGATAAGAAAGCGCAAACAAATATTCCTGGCGATGAAAATGATCATAGCGAGCTTGCAAGTGTGCAAAATGCGGCTTTCAAAGAATCAGAGATTGATCAGGATAAGCCGATTATCCTTATAATAGAGGATAATAGAGACCTTCTTGATTTTGTCATATCAATCTTCGAGGAGGACTACAATGTAATCTCAGCTGAGGATGGAAAGACCGGACTGGAATTAGCGAATGAAACGATTCCTGATATCATCATTAGCGATATACTCATGCCCAGGATGGATGGTAAGAAGTTCTGTAAGACTATTAAACAGGATTTTAAGACTTCTCACATTCCTGTGATCCTGCTGACAGCTCTTTCTTCAAAGGACCATGAAAAAGATGGAATATTGGCAGGAGCTGATGATTATATTACCAAGCCTTTCGACCCCTCACTGATAAGACTCAGAGCCGACCAACTCCTGTCAACACGACGACTGTTGCGAGATAAATACAGCCAGGAAAATATCTTGAAACCACTCGACAAAAGTGCACTATCACCCGATGACAAATTCATCAATAAACTGATAGCCATTATTGAAGATAACATTGCGGACCCTAAATTTGGTATTATAAAAATATCAAGGGAGGTCGGAGTCAGCCGAACACAACTTTACAGAAAGATGAACGCATTGACAGAAATGACCGTCAAGGAATTTATTCGCAGTATCCGATTAAAACGCGCCTGCCAACTCCTTCTGCAGAGAGAGTTGAATATATCGGAAGTAGCATATAGTGTAGGCTTTCAGCAGGTGGCATACTTCAGGAAATGCTTCAAAAATATTTATAAACTTACGCCATCAGGCTATGTCCGAAAGTATACTAAAAAACAATAGTAATTAAGAAATATAGAAATATCAAGCCGATTATCGACAATGCAACAATGAGGTAACTTAGTCTCTTTATTTTCTGGTTTGAACCCATAAATTTCCTTAATGTTCATATACTTTGGTACCAAAGAGGATCAAGCCATTCAGGTATTCTTCCAGATTTGTATAACCATCATGGTCATCATCTCCATTTCTGTCCGAAGGATCATATGGATTTAGCATCAAGGATAATTCCCATTCATCAGGCATCCCATCCCCGTCACTGTCCATTTTAAAATCGTAGGTCCTGTATTCCGGCCAGCCGCCTACATCATTTTCATGATCGATGAGTGAGCCTGTACCGTTTTTCACGTCATTTACAACTCTTATATCAACCTCATCCCGTGCATGCGATGCTCCTGCACCTTTGATAACACTCTGGTAGGCTTCAGCAGGTGTTTTAGTATGAATAGGACCGCTGGGAAAGGCCCTGGATTGTTTGTATTTGCGAATTTCTTTTTTACTCCAATCTTCTCCAAATCTTACAAGCTCCCATTGATCATCCGGAATACTTCCAAAAAAGTAGTTATCAGTATAATGTGCTTTGAAGAGCTTGCATCCTGCACTGTAGGCATATCCATCCTCATCAGAGTCGGGTCCGGCTACTCCATAATTGCCTACATAATTGTATCTGCACACACTTTTCTTATCTCCATCGTATCCTGGGCGTGAACCTTTCCAATTGTATATGACGTTGTTTCTAAAATCAAACAAGAGTCCCTGAGGATCAATCTTAGCATTATTGCGGTCGTAATTTCCGGGTCGAGGATTCCGTGAAGCGTTGTGTGCAAACAGGTTATGGTGATAGGAATATTTTGCACCATAGCAGCCTCGGATCAAGGCACCATATCCATGCTCACCTTTATGATGTATGCTGTTGTTCAATGCCTCCGAAATGATGCACCACTGAACTGTGATGCTATCAATTTGATTCTTATCAGCGGTAGAACATGAGAAGACCTCATCCACTGACCACGAAGCAGAACAGTGATCCATGATGATATTGTGCCCTCCCTCAATGGAAATCGCATCGCTGTTGATTCCTGCTTCGTCGCCCAGCCTGGAACGTATGTAACGCACAATAACATGATCTGCATCAATACTTAATGCATTGTCTCTAAGACAAATTCCATCACCGGGAGCTGTTTGCCCTGCAATGGTGATGTAGTCTTTCTTTACTTCCAGCTCCTCCTTAAGCTTGATCAGGCCAGAAACTGCAAAAACAATAGTCCGTGGACCATCTGCAGATTTAACAGCATGCCGAAGGGAACCTTCCCCTGAATCATTCAGGTTACTTACGGTGTAGACATCACCACCACGACCACCCTGGGAATAGGCCCCAAATCCCTCAGCCCCTGGAAAAGCCAGTTGTTGTGAGATAATTGTACTTAGTGGTATAATCAAAGCGATCAAAGACAATATTAATATCCTTCTAACCATATTTTATACGATAATTAACTTTTCTAAAAAACAGCGGCCATAATCGTCTATAACCCGAATTAAAAATATCCCGGTCTCAAGATTTAGTCCATCGATTATACAAACAGAATTTCTGTTAGAGGATGCATATCTCAATATACCAAGGGAATCAAATATTTCAATAATTGATTCCCCAAAGGCGCTCAGATCGATCGTAAAACTTGTATTTGTCGGATTAGGGTATACCAGCATATTAACCGGCTCTTTCTGCAAACTAAGTCCAACAGGATCCATTGTTATTGCATCATCAAGATACTCTTCCAAATTTGTAAATCCATCAGTATTCCTGTCATCATTTCTGTCATCTGGATAGTCTGGATCTAATCCTTTTTCTATTTCCCAGGAATCCGGCATGCCATCCTGATCTGTATCTGTTAGATTTGGCTGGCTGGACAGAGCAGGCAAGCCTCCAACATCTGTCTGGGAATCGATAATCCCCGGGGTGCCTGTTTTAGATCCACTATAAGTGGTGGTGCCTGATATCACCTCGTTGATGATACGTTCATCGATGGCATCCCGAACTTTTGATGCACCTGCGCTGTCAAGTACCAGCTGGTAGCATTCTTCAGCTGTTTGTTCTGTGATAAGCGGGTAATCAAAGGGAGTAAGCACGCGGTGTTCAACTTCAGAGGCACCGTTATTAAAATCGATCCCTCCGCTCCAGTTATCTGCACTTATTCCAGCATATCCATCAACATAATTGCCCTCTGCAAAAAATGACGTTGTAAAGGTATTCGAGATCTCCCAACCCTCATTCTCCGGGTCTACCGGTGAGTCGCTAAGCTCAAAAATTCTGTCCTTGACATCGCTGTTGGTTCCAGGTCCGGCCTTATAATAGTTATTTGCCCAGTTGGTATATGATTTGGCGCCGTCATAGCAATCATTGTAGCCCCAGTTGTATATAACATTGTTTCGAAAATCTACCTCACAGTGCCGGCGACCGGTAATTTTTGGGCTACGGGAACTATGGTGTGCATAGAGATTGTGGTGTACAGTTTGTCGCAAGGCACCCATTATACCTCCATAACCATGCATCCCTTTCTCGTGATGAGAATCCCGAAGGCTTTCAGTAATCATGCACCACTGAACCGTTAGAGAATCAACCGTGTTGCTCTGGAATGAAAATGTTTCATCGATAGACCAGCTGGCTGTTACATGATCAACAATGATGTTAGATCCTGATTTAACAGAAACAGCATCGTCATCAGCCCCACTCTGATCACCCAGTCTCACACGAATATAACGAACCACAACATGATCGGCTGATACCAGCAGGGGCATCCCGGAAAGGGTAATTCCATCACCCGGGGCAGTTTGTCCTGCAATGGTGATAAATGGTTTCTCAATACTTAGTCCCCTTGTTAGTTGTATTGTTCCAGACAAATCAAAAACAATGGTACACGGGCCAGTGGCCGTTTCAACACCATACCTTAAGGTTCCTTCTCCCCAATCGGTCAATTTAGTAACATGATAGACATCACCTCCACGACCGCCAAGTGCATACCTGCCAAATCCCTCTGCACCAGGGAAGGCAAGTTGCTGAGCGCCAAGAGTCATCGTCACTCCAAGAAACATCATCAAGCCGATCACTTTGAAACTATATACTGTATTTAACTTGTATTTCTTCATTTAATTAGTTAGAAATATCGTCATACTCCGGTGGAGGAAACTCCCGCATTGGGCTGTATCGTAAATAGCTGTCAAAAATTTCTTTGTCCGGACCAACAACCCTGGTATCTTCAGATTTTTTCAACTCGGCGATCAAAGCCTGTTTCATTTTTTCCTGAATGTCCTTGTATTCCTTCACACCGAAGAGGTTATTTAAACAAGCAAGATCCTGCTTCACATCATAGAGCTCAAACTCGGGCCTCCGGGCATGTGCCATGTCAAAATAGGGCTTGACTTTCGGATCGTCCCTGTTCTCAATAAGAAAGGCTTTTGTGGGTGTATATCCAATATCCGTATAGGCCCAACCTTTAGTAAACTTTCCATCCTCTGCAATCCCGTATTTTGGTAAAAGCTTTTCAGGATTATCCGGATCATACCTCTGTGGTGCCCCGGCAGGCCAGCGTTCTGGTTTCATGTTCCAGATAAGTAAGTAATCCTTGCTGCGAATGACGCGCTGCGGATAACCCCAATTCTGGTATCGGGAACAACTATGACGTTCCCTACCGGCAAAAGCATATTCTCTTTCCGAATCAACAATCCCCTGCTCCTCTGAGTTCAGGATATCAGCAAAACTCTTACCTGACATTGGCAGCATACCTTCCGAACTGCTTCCTGTTAATTCAAGGATGGTGGGTGCAAGGTCAGCAAAGGATATAGGATCTTCAACGATCCTGCCACCCGGAAATTCTTTGGGGAAGCTCACCGCGAAAGGTACACGTACTCCAAACTCATAAGCATTTGCTTTTCCCCTGGGAAAGGGCAATCCATTATCTGATGTAACGATGACGATGGTATTTTCCAATTCACCAATCTCTTCAAGATAATCGAGCATGCGCTGGAGGTGCACATCAAACCAATCTATCTCTACCGCATAATCCAGCAAATCTCCGCGTATGATCGGATGGTCAGGCAGGAATGCCGGCACCTCTGCATCTGCAAGTTTTTTTCCATTCCGTTTCCATGAACCTTCCTCATATGACAGGTGAGGCTCCTTACATCCATACCAGAAGAAAAAGGGCTCATCATCACGTACCTTTTCCATAAAGAACTTGAAATTTTCAAAGTAGTTTACAGGGCCAATTCCCTTCGCTGTACGCTCATCCTCGGGACTTCCTTTTTCATACCTGATATCACTATGGATAATCCCGCCAGCATCCGTGGCCCTCCACAGAGAATCATTATCATCGCGCGCATACTGGAAGGGAGAAACACCTTTCCCTGCACGTCCGGTTTTATACCCATTCAGGTCCAGCATATCAATAAAAGGAACAAACTTTTTCAACCATGCAGAAGCATGCTGTCCTGCTTGCTCATTCTGCCAGTGGTAGCGGCCCGTGGCAATCGTGCTCCTTGAAGGCGCACAGCCTGGAGAACCAGCATAACAATTGGTAAAATAGACCCCTTCGCTGGCGATCCTGTCGAAGGCAGGGGTATTTACAAATTCGCAACCAGCAAAACCGGTGTGCGCAAACGATTGGTCATCACTGATGGCAAAGAGTATATTCACTCTTTTCTGAGGCTCTTGTTCGCAACTCGAAAGAGCAAACATGCAGATCGATAGTACGATCAATATCTTTTGTCCAGTGTTAATTCTTTTCATAACTAAGGTTTCGTTGTGTTATTTAATAATAATTTTTTGTGCATGGACAGTACCTTTTTCACCCCTCACTACTACATGGTAAATCCCCGGAAGCTGATCAGCAAGTTGAATACGATGTTGCTTCCCTGCAACATCCTCACTATAGATAATTTGTCCAGTGAAATTCAAAATCCTGATGGAAGATGGTCCTTCTTCCCTTAGCTCTATGTTCAACTCATTATCTACAGGATTCGGAAAACAATTCAGAATTAACTGTTTGCCTGCATATCTATCCTCAACAGAAACCGGCTCCATAGTAATCACTTCATCGAGGTACTCTTCCAGATTAGTATAACCATCATCATCTGCATCACCGTTTCTGTCTGAAGAATCATTTGGATCTAATCCATTGTCAATTTCCCATTGATCCCACATTCCATCCATATCGGTATCAGCTCGCTCATCATATGTCTCATAAACGGGCCAGCTGCCCACTTCATCCTCATCATCTATGATCGCACCCGTTCCATTAATAACGTCATCAATAACCCTGCTGTCAACCATATCCCTCACAATGGATGCTCCTGCATACTCCAGTACTTTATCATAGGCATCCTGGGGCGAGTCTGTTACAATAGGGCCTGTTGGGAAAGGCATATCCTGCTTGTAATCGTTTTCCTCCAGGCTAGTCCATGTTCCGCTGAAATCAACAAGACTCCATTGGTCTACAGGAATTTCCCCAAAGAAATAATTGTCTTCATAGTAGCCCCTGAAGTGCTTGCAACCTGCACTATATGCATACCCCGTGTTGTCTGAATTTGGTCCCGTTTTCCCGTAATTTCCAACATAGTTGTAGCGGCAAACACTTTCTGAGTCACCATCATATCCTGGTCTGAATCCTGCCCAATTATACATAACATTATTCCTGAAATCAAACAAGAGCCCTTCAGGATCGAGGGTGTAGGTATTCTCATCGTAGTTTCCCGGTCGCGGATTCCTGGACCGGTTATGTGCAAAGAGGTTGTGATGATAGGAATATTTAGCTCCATAACAACCCCTGATCAGGGCACCATAGCTATGAGCTCCTTTAGAATGTATGCTGTTTTCAAGCGCTTCTGAGATAATGCTCCATTGAACTGTTACACTATCAATTTCATCCTTATCACCTGTAGAACAAGAGAAAACTTCATCAACCGACCACGAAGCGGAGCAATGGTCCAGGATGACGTTATGCCCTCTCACAATGGATATAGCATCATGCTCCAGTCCAGCTTCATCGCCCAATCTGGAGCGTATATAGCGAACAATAACATGATTCCCTTTAACTACAAGTGTGCCATCTCTCAGGCATATTCCATCACCTGGAGCTGTTTGCCCGGCAATGGTGATATAATCTTTCTCAATATTCAGATCTGAGCGCAATGGTATGATGCCTGAAACGGCAAATACGATAGTTCTCGGACTTGTGGCTGTCTCAATCCCATAGCGTAATGATCCTGTTCCCCAATCAGTCAGATTGGTAACCGTATAAACATCTCCCCCACGCCCTCCCTGTGTATAGGCTCCAAATCCTTCTGCACCCGGAAAGGCCAGCTGCTGGGCAAAGGCAACAGTTCCACATGAAATCATGACCAGGAATATTAATAAGATGAATGTTTTATTCCGCATATCGATTTTTAGAGATTAATGTTTGAGTTTTTTACTTATCCAGTTCTTCATAAAGAATACTCGCAAGTATAAAAGGTCCTGCTGCCTTCGGATCATTGTCGCGCAGATCCTCATTGATATAGTATTCATATGTTCCATCCCTGTATGGATCGCCTCCCAGACCAGCTCCTGCGCAGACCGGTGTAATGACAACTCCGCCATCATCCCGGATCTTTATAAGATGGTCGATCATCCCCTCGTAGGCCTTCTTTGCTTGCACCAGATAGGACTCATCAATGTATCCCTGCTTCACTGCTTTAAAGAGAAAATAAGTAAACATCGCTGATCCTGATCCTTCGAAGTAATTTCCTTCCCGGTCTCCCTGGTCCAGCACCTGGTACCAGACACCCGTAGAATCATCCTGCACCTGTATGATGGCTTCCGCAGTTCTCTTTGCAATGGCAATAACTTCATCTTTCCTGGAGTTTTCGTCGAGGTAATCCAGGATATCCACCAGAGCCATGGCGTACCACCCCATACCCCGGCTCCAGAAATGCTCTGATAGCCCGGTCTCCTTATTGGCCCATGATTGCTCCTTGCTTTCATCCCAGGCATGGTAAAGCAATCCTGTTTCTTCATCCCTCGCCTTTTCTTCCATAAGAATGATCCAATTGGCAGCATCCAGGACGCTTTCGGGCTCATTGTATAAGGTACCATACCGGGCATAGAATATCGATCCCATGTAAAGTCCATCGAGCCACATCTGGGATGGGTAGCGTTTCTTGTGCCAGAATCCACCTGCATCAGTCCTTGGATGGCCATCTAATTGCTTCCGCAGGGTATGGATTACGGTTTCATAGCGTTGATCACCTGTTTCTTCATATAGTGTGAAGAGCATTTTTCCGGGATTCACCTTATCAATGTTGTAGTCCTCCATCTTGTAGCCATAAATGACCCCTTCTTCATTGATCATGGTATCTGCATAGGCCTGCGGATATGAGAAATAATCCTGATTCCCGGTCTCATTCCACAGGGCCAGGTAGGCATCGCATAAGAGCCCTTTTGCATAAGCCCATTTTATCTTCGTTGCCTCTTCGATTTTCCACAGATCCGGGTAGTCTTTCATAATGGTCTCCCCCATTCGTACTGACCAGGCTTCAGGTACAGCGTTGCCTCCTGCTGAATCATTTTTTGGAGATGGGGAGCATGAAATGATCATGATGGAGGCAAAGAATATCGCTCCTAGAATATAAATTGATTTTTTCATTTTCATTTTTGTGTTAGCTGTGCTTTAATGCATGCATGGGTCATCCTTTTCGATCCACAGGTAAAGATACTGAATTGCTGCTGCCCTTGAAGAAAACAGGGGCAAAGATTAAGGGTACGTGTATACCGAATATGCAACATAAACGTCCCAAACGGTTAAAGTCAATGCTAAAAATTGGAAAAGGGAGATAAACCAGTGGTCTATCTCCCAAATCTTCTTCAATTACTCGCTTCTAAAGAAGGCTTATTTTACAAATTTTCCACTTTGCACACCCTTATCGCTGTTCTTCATACGAACCAAATATAAACCGTTGATCAGGTTCGAAGTACTGATCTCCATGGATTCATTAAGGTAGTTCTCCACAGTGAATATCTTCTTACCAGTGATCGTATAGATCTCAACAGTCTCAACATTGGATGAATTCTTTATTATCAACTGATCGCTCAGATGGTTGTAATACATCTGTGCAAGATCCATCTCAACATTATCTATACCAACCAATACTGTAATATCTACCGTATAGGTTTTCGTAGTAGTTCCATCCTCTGCAGTAACAACAATGGTCGCTGCTCCACTTCCTGAAGAAACATCCACAGCTCCGGTTCCTGTCAATGTGGCAATATCAACTCCCGTTGCAGTTGCATCCACAGTTACTGAAGTTGTTCCTTCTGGAACCTCAGCGGTATAGGCTTCAACCGCAGCATCAAATGAAGGA
The DNA here is from genome assembly GCA_030589895.1 of Bacteroidales bacterium. Classification (GTDB taxonomy): domain Bacteria; phylum Bacteroidota; class Bacteroidia; order Bacteroidales; genus JAUUZQ01. The sequence continues at coordinate 37,843 of JAUUZQ010000006.1, read as the reverse complement.
TTGAGTGTTCCAACATCCAGGGTCAGTGAACTCAGGGTAGCATCTGTTGATAGCTGAAGCACTGTGATTGTTACAGTGTAGGTAAGGACAGTAGTTCCGTCCTGGGCGGTGACTTCAAACGTAGCTGTGCCGCTTCCTGATTGTACATCAACAGTGTCTGTATCCACAACCGTTGCAGTTCCATCTGCTACTGTGAAGTCAAAGAATACAGTGTCTGTAGCAATTGGAGCTTCCAATGTATAGCTCAATACTGCAGGATCAAATACTGGATCAAGCGTCCCAACATCTGGTATCAATTCACTCAGTGTCGCATCAGTTGATGGAAGTGCTTCAGTTATATTCAAAGTATAGGTTAATTCTGATGCATCTCCTCCCGTAACAACCAGTGTTGCTGTACCAGAACCAGAACTAATAGCCACTGTCCCTGTTCCTGCTACTGTTGCGTCTGCAAAATTCGGAACTGCAACAACATCCACACTTGCTGTTCCATAAGGAACTGTTAAGTTATAGACCAGTACATCTGTCGTAAACGCAGGCATCATGCCTGCGTTCGTTGTTATCTCGAGCAAGGAAGCATTTGCAGGAGCAACAACCCATCTTGAATCTCCAATTGCACCACCAGTCGTTGAAGCTGTCAAAGCTGGAGATGCTGGATCTAAATATAAGGCACCTGCGGCCGCATTACTGAACATAGGGTCTGTGGCAGTGAATGCTGTTTCATAGCTCCAGGTATTTACAATCATGTTGTCAGCAAATTCGATATCTGAATAGAAACAATTCATTATACTGTCGACAACATTTTCCTTCACATCCCATATGGGTGCTAACTTTATTGAAGAGATGATTGAGTTGGATAGTTTAAAGCTAGTACCTTCAGCACCATCTATATCAAACAGATCGTCTTCTCTACTATCTGATCTTCTGTGGATGTTACACTGATCTACGATAACAGTTTTTTTCGTGTCTGGAGAGTTAATCTGCAGAAAAGTTCTGTTAAATCCTACAAATGTGGAATTTGATGCTTTAAAATACTTCACCGGACAATCTCCCTTGTCAAAATAGAAAAAGCGATAGGTTTGACCTCCTTCATCAAAATTGTAGAAGTAACTGTCTTGTATCAAAATGGAATCAATAAAAATTCCCGGGTCACTTGCTCTAATGAAACTCCTGTCATAGCCATGCGCAACAACATCCGTGAATTCCAGATAAGCAAGTGAGTCACCTGTAGCGAAACGACAAAGGTAGCGTGAGTCTAAGGAAGCAAATTCAATTCCTTTAAACATGATTTCAGCTCCACTTTTTGCCTCCCCGAAATTAATTCCATTCGTTTCTTCCATATAGATAACCGGACGCATCGTTGCCCCGTCAGCAGCTTTTAGTGTAATAGATTTTGGTATTAAAAGAGTTTCCGTTGTATAAATACCACCGCTTTCCAGTTCCAGTACTGCTCCATCAGCAGCAGCATCAATAAACTCCTGGATGCTTCCACCAGAAGGTATGGTTTGAGCTTGCAGAAGTCCTATGCTGCAAACTACTACAAAAATTAAGGTAAAGATTTTTTTCATGATAAAATGTTTAGTTAATAGTTTTAAGTTTTTGGTTAAAAAACAGCTCAGTAAATATAGAGAATACAGCACTACCCTATAGATTCAGTATTCCCAAAATAGAGATGCAGAAGTCCCAATCTGTATTCTTCTATTCCAATTTGACAGCATCTGGATCAACCTCCTCCCCTAACTCCAGGATCTTTCCTTCTTTGAGATCAGCCTTAAAGTCAATGTTAATGTCATTGGTTTCTTTTCCAAATACTGCTATTTGTTCTGCTCCTGCCTCATTCAAAACAAGATCTTCAATATGTACATTCTTCGTATTGTATAGTGTTAGTGAAGGAGCTTTCGTATTGATCAGGCTTAACCCATGTATACTGACCCCGTTAGCATCCATGCAAAATAAACCATTCTCCGCTTCCATAACGATGTCTTCCAGGTAAACGTTCTCAAGATTCATTTCAGGAAGTCCCTGGAGGTAGATCGCCTGGTAAGCTCCCTTGCAGCGAATATTCCTAATATGAATGTCTTTGAATTGCGGGGTCTCCTCGCTTACTTCATATGCTTCACTCCCGATCTTGTCTTCCTGTTCCCGGGCCAGCATTTCCGACACCGAGAGACCACCATAGTAGAGGTTGAATGAAATGGCCTTGCTGGGTATATTGAGCATGTCCACATCACTGATGTATATTTTCTCTACTACTCCGCCTCTTCCCCGTGTACTTTTGAATCGCAATCCTACATCCGTTCCAATAAAGGTACATCCGGATACATGAAGATTTTTAACTCCGCCCGACATCTCACTACCCACCGTTACTCCTCCGTGTCCGTGATATACGATACAGTTTTTTACGATGGTATTTTCTGTTGGGATTCCGCGCGCGCGACCGTAGGCACCCTTTCCTGATTTAATACATATCGCATCATCACCGACATCAAAGGTGCAATTGTAGATGAGTGTGTTGGTGCAGGATTCAATATCCAGTCCATCACCATTCTGAGAATACCACGGATTCTTAACATCAATATTTCTTATCGTCAGGTTCGTACACATCAGGGGATGAATACACCAGGCCGGTGAATTTTGAAAAACAGGACCATCAAATAGAACCTTATTACAATTTACCAGGCTTAGCATCACAGGTCGAAGCGCATCTTTGATCTTCAGATAATCCTCCATCTTCTCAGAACGTATCTCAGGTCCTTCCAGACCTTTTAGTGCGCCTTCGGAAGGGTACCAGCTACTTTCATCTTCATTCAGTACTCCACCTGACTTTATCAGGGCTTTCCATTGCTTATCAGTTGTTTTATAACGCTTCACCATTCGCCAGGCATCCCCGGAACCATCGTAAACGCCCTGGCCGGTAAAAGCAATATTCTCCAGTCCCTTCCCAGAGATGGGCGATTGACAACGGAAAGCTTTTACACCTTCAAAACTACCATCAATTATAGGATAGAGGTCCTTGTTACCGGAGAAAATGACCATTGCACCGTCTTCCGCATGTAAGTTGATATTGCTTTTAAGGACAATTGGACCAGTCAGCCAGATACCGCGTGGAATAACTACCCGTCCACCCCCTTTTTCAGAAACCAAAGCTATGGCCTTTTCAAATGCTTCTGTATTCAGGGTTTGTCCATCGTCTTTGGCTCCAAAATCTGTAATGGAAACCGAATGATGCGCGAATACAGGTTCTATAATTAATGGCATTTCAAACTCGACACCTTGATACATATCGAGGTCAGACTGAGCTGACTCCTGTTGGGAATTACACCCTGATGCCAGGATCAGTGTAAGCAAGACCAGGCTTTTTAGGCATGTATTTATCATGGGAAATTTCTTCTTTGTGTATTAAAATACCCCGGAGCACCTAAGCCCGGGGTATCAGGTTCTAAGTCTTCTTATTCCTCTTCTTCTCCGAATATCTTACTCAGCGGCAGTTGAGAAGGAGAATATGCTCCACCTGTTTCAATGATGAAGTAATCGTACAATCCATCATATGCATTGCCACCGCTGCCATCACCAAAGTAAGCTTTCCAATCTTCTTTATCTCTGGGCCCTAAGTAAAGAGGCAACATTGCAGTCAGCGGCTCAGGATCTTCATTCAGATAAATTTTAACTTCCCCTGTGATAGCATTCGCTGTAAGTCGGTAGGTATTCCATTCAAGCGGATTGAGCCCTGCAGGTATATCTTCATAGGCCAACTGCGTATAATCCGTGCCATCCAGACCATTCCATTCTACCCAGAACTGGAATCGCCAGAAACCCAGGTAGACATTCATTTCAACGTACCTGAAATCTTCCTCCAGTGTTGGAATACCCTTACCTCTCATGATCACCGTAATTTCTTCGGGTTGATCAGAAAGTTCTTCATAGTCATCAAAAGCAAAGTTGACACTACCGGAGGTATTGCCTGAGTAAACCAGGTTCGTGAATCGCGCTACTTTACCACTCAGGGCATTTTCATCATCTTCAATGGTAATCATGGTTGAATCATCGCTACTGATCGAGCCCGGTAAGAGCACATTAGGGTGTGCGCTTCCATCATAGATAATACCGGTAAACTTAATCTCCTTATAGCGTTCAATGTCGATGGCATACACTGTCTGAAACTCCTTATTCACCACCGCTAAGGTTGGATTCTCACCTTCAAGGTCAACAGCCCCTTCAGGATCAGGAACAACCGATTCGCCAAAGAATTCCACAACGATCTTGGAATTTGAAAGGTCGATCCCTTCTTTGATCTTAAGCTTGATCGTATCCATTGCCAATCCTGTAGTATCCTTCACAATCCTGCCTACCTGTTCTATCGGAGAGGTCAGCAAGAAAGAAGTCAGCGCAGGAGGAACCAGGGTGGCCATCACAAGCACATCTCTGGTCTCATAATTTGAGGTCACAGTATAGGTGACCGGCTCGGTCAGGTCTGTGATACCAGCTGCTGGCTCGATCGATCCGAAGTAGGATACTATGATATCCAGATCCAGCGTGGTTACATCGGTTCCGTATGGAATGGATATTTCAACCGTATCGATGTCCTCAGAGACATCATCATGAAAGACAACGGTATGAATAGAGTTCAGGACTGTAACCTGTTTGATCTCTGCTTTGATCGGCACTGTTTCCGGACCCGTGGAGTCTTCTTCACATGCGGTAATAAATACCATCACAGCGAATGCCACCATGCTTATTCCGACTAGTAAACTTTTTCTCGTTTTCATCGTATTCTGTATTACTGAATTTTCATCCAGGATTAATAACCAATATTCTGACCGTAATCACCCAGATCTCTTATAATCACATCTGTAGGAATAGGGCGTCTGAGTGCCTTGCCATCCGATTCTCCGAAAGGTTCATATCCTTCATCCAGGTAGCGAAGTACCGTTGGATTGTGCACACTGACACGCTCGATGAGCTTCCCCGTTCTGCGAAGGTCCATCCATCGTTTTCCTTCTCCCAGCAACTCCCTGCCACGTTCATCCAGGATGGTATCGATATCTGCATTTACAGGCATCACATCCCAGCTGCGTGATCGCACTGCGTAAATGTCATCATCGCCGGATGCTCCCTGCTGTATCTTTGCCTCTGCACGAAGCAGGTAGGTTTCAGCCAGACGGAAAATGAAAATGTCACGGCTATGATCATATTGTGTCACAGCTGTTGGGTCATCAAATTTGCGTATCCAGGGGAAATCTCCATCTTCCCAATCTTCAGGCACCGGTACAAATACCGTGTAATCTGCGAGGAAATAGTAGTTCTCTGGAGATGGATTAAGTGGATCCTCTTCGATGGAAGGATGGGGAAAGACATGGGTAATCACCTTTTCTTCATCAGGTTTTGATTCATCGTATTTGTCATAATAAGGATCGTATTGTGTTGTCATGAATGATGCTTCAAAGCGCTCGTCATCAGGATGATATTGAAGCCAGCATCGATCCGTAGGCCTCACCTGTCCGTTCCTGTATGGCCAGCCTGCATCGGTTGAAGCATGCAGTCCGAATGTAGCAGGCCAGTTATGCCCTGCCACACCTGCAATCAGGGAAGCCTGGTCGAACTGAATTGAAAAAATGATCTCATCATTGATCTCATTTCCAACCTTAAATACATCTTCATATTCCGGTAGCAGGAAGTAATTCCCACTTTCAATAACATCCGTCGCATAGCTCTCTGCATTGACAAAATCATCAGTGGCTGCATAGGAGGTATAGCCACGTGAAAGGTATACGGCCGCCAGCAGGTGATTTGCAGCACCTTTTGTTACCCTTCCAATGTCCGATTGTTGATCAGGCAAAACCTCGATTACGTCTTTCAGTTCATCAATTATGAAACTATAAACTTCTTCTTCCGTATTTCTCTCAAATGTCACAACCGGTGCATCAAAGGCTTCTGTAACAATGGAAACCCCTCCGTACAATTCAAGCAGGAGATGATACATATAAGCACGGATGAATCGCACCTCTGCAACACGCAGGGGTAGTTCCTCATATTCCTCTGTCTTTTCAGCCCATGCAAGTGCCAGGTTGTGAATCTGAATGGATTTATAACAGTTCGCAAAAACCTTGCTAACTGCCGAATGATCTGGTGTCAGTAGATAATATCCATCAAGTATATCATTCTGATCAGCCTTTTTGGCTACTGTAAACAGGTCTGTTCCCAGCAAGGTTAATCCCTGGAGAGAACAGTAGTTCTTCTGATTGTTATTATCAAAGTTCATATCTGAATAGAGTTCCCTCATGGTAGAATAGCTTGCGCTGATCAAGGCCTCATATCCTTCAGTGGTAGCATAAAAATCGTCAACTGTTATGGTCGACCTATTGTCTTCTTGCAGGAAATCAGTACAGGAGGTACCAATCAAAACTACTATCATTAATATTGTTCCTATTTTATTCATGATACTCATCTTAATGATTTAAAAATTAACATTTACACCTACCTGATAGGTAATAAAACTTGGGCCGTCGTTGGCGCCTTTGTCTCCAAACTCCGGGTCATGACCTTCAAAAGGCGAGATCAGGATCGGATTTGTAACATTGGCATATATTCTCAGCCTCGAAATATTCACAGCCTTCGAAACATTGGCAGGGAGTGTGTATCCCAGGGTCACATTCTGAAGTCTTGTATAGGAAGTATTTCTGTAGTTCTGTAGCTGCGCTCCTTTTCTTCCCCAATAAATATCGTCACTAGTAAAGGTCCCGGATGCACTTGGTGCAGTATTCGACGGATTCGTCGTTGTCCAGTAATCGTATACAATGGTATTCCTGTTACTGTAGATCAGGTCATTAAAGAAGGTGCTTTTCTTCATAATACCTTGCTCCGTATAGATGGATGCTGACAGGTCGAAATTCCAGAAGGTTATTTGCATAAATAGACTCGCTGTATAATCTGGTATTGGAGACCCGATAACCGCCCTGTCATACTGGGCATCAATCTTGCCATCAGGAACGCCATCCGGTCCGCTAAGATCCTTGATCTTTACGCTTCCGGGTTCACGTCCCCAGAGTGCAGCTTCCTCGATCTCGTCAAGCTGCCATATTCCATCAAACACATAGTTATAATGTACATTAACAGGCTGACCGATAAATAGCCCGTTGACAACATCGTCTACAGCGCCAAGATTTGTTTCAACTACTGCATTCACGTTCCTGGCAAAGATAAAAGCAGTTTCCCATGAGAAGTTTTGCCTCTTCACGTTAATGGTTCGGAGGGATAGTTCAATTCCTTTATTACTAACGGATCCGATATTATCCACCATAATATCCCATCCCATGGGAATTGGTAATTTTCGGTCGAGCAGCAGGTTATCCGATAGCTTCGAGTAGAGATCGACCGTACCTGAGATGCGGCCCTTCAGGAAGCCATAATCGAGTCCAAAGTTTAATTCCGAGGTTCTTTCCCAGGTCAGTGCCCTGTTCGCAATTCCGGAGGGACCAATACCATTGGAGATTACACCTCCGAAATCGTAGTAGTAAAGTGAATTGGCACTAACGGACGACTGGAAGGAGGAAATATTATTGTTCCCGGTGTAGCCATAGCTAAGTCGCATTTTAAGTGTAGAAATGGCTGCAACATTTTTCAGGAAGTCTTCTTCAGATATCCTCCATGCAATAGCTGCAGATGGGAAAGAGGCCCATTTGTAACCATCTCCCAATTTTGAAGAGCCATCATAACGCATGGATAGTGTTAAGAGGTATTTTTGTGCATAGTCGTAATTAAACCTGGCCATATAGGATACCAGTCTGTTCATGGTATAACTACTCTCACTGACGACGCGGTCCGCTGCTGCTCCCATATTATAAAAGGAAGTACTTTGGGGAAGATTCATAACCTCAAAGGAGAATGATTCCTGCTGGTAGTCGTAAATACTAAAGAGTCCTGTTCCCTGGATGGTGTGTTTCCCGAAAGATTTTCGAGCAACAACTCGGTTGTCCCATGTCACGTTGATCCTGTGTGAATTATACGCTTCGGCACTTGTTTTTTCAGGCACGCCAACACCGTCAGCCCAGAGTCCCTTCCATGAAGCATCACGGGCCATCGCAAACCTCGGCAGTATCTCTGTGCGGAAACTCAACCAGTCTACGGGCTTAAAGTCAAAAAAGATGCGTCCGATCAGGTCAAGGTCCCTGTCCTGGTTATTGGAATATTTCTGATCAAGAAGTGGATTCCCTGATCCGGTTAGCATACGTGCAGGATTGATCGTCAGTCCATCAGCTTCGTAAAGCCATCCAGTCGGATCCTTAGCCAGGGCGATGGGAGGCATCCTGTAGTAGTTCAATATACTCTTACCGCCTGCAACCTCTGTCTCCCTGAAGCCCATGCGGAATTGTCCGCCGAGCGTCCATTTATCATTCAATTTATGGTTCAAGTCCAGACTGAAACTATACTTATCCATATAATCCTTTTCGATAAAGCCTTTCTCTTTCTGGTAGCCTGCGGTCATTGAGAAAGAGGTATTTCCAGAGGTGCCTTTCAATGCAATATAATGGTTGGTACGAAACCCGTTCTCCATAAACTCGTCCGGCCAGTCATAGGTCTCGCCGGCCAGGATGCGTCGCTCAATTTCACGGTCCCAGTCTTCTCCTGTTACCGGTACTACCTGGTTGGAGCCTCCAAATACATCTCCTGAGAAGGGCTCGGTGTCGTTGCCCTGAGCACCTGCGATCCGATAGTTTAGCCACTCTGTTGCATCCATCATATTTGGTTTGTGTGCAGGAGTCCTTACACCATAATATCCATCATAACTCACAGAGATCCTTTCTCTTGTCTCACCTGCACCCTTCGTAGTGATGATCACCACACCGTTTGAACCTCTGGATCCGTAGATGGCAGTGGATGAAGCATCTTTCAATACATCCATCCTTGCAATATCATTCGGATTCAGAAAATCAATGTTCTCAACAACAAGTCCGTCAACAACAAACAATGGCGATCCTCCACCGATGGAGTTTTTACCCCTGATCGTAATATCGAAGCCCACGTCGGAACGACCTGATGATCTCGATATATTCACACCAGCGATCTGACCTTGCAGGGCTTCCGCAGCTGCTGTACTACCACGCTGTGTCAACCTTTCTGAGGCAACGCTTCCCACCGACCCTGTAAGGTCTCTTTTCTTCACAGAGCCATAACCAATCACAACAACCTCCTCCAATCCGAGCAAGTCCGATTCGAGGGTTACGTCAATGACTGTATTGTTTCCAATTGGAATGTTTTGCGGTACGTAGCCAATATAGGAAAAGGCAAGGATTTCAGCATCGCCCGGAACCGTAATGCTGTATTTTCCTTCGAAATCTGTTATCTCACCGATAACAGTTCCTTTAACCATTACAGATACCCCGATCATTTCCATACCCTCTGTGTCGAGTACAGTTCCAGTGATCGTTTTTTGTTGATTCTGAGCATTCAGCGTTGCTATGCAGAGAATGAACATCAAAAGCAAGAAGAGCTTTTTCATAGTTTTATGACTTTTAGTTTAGTAGTATAAAATCTTAGATGATTCAAGTATCATCTCATTCGCATGCGAGCTATTTTACCCCAACATCAGCAGCCCATTCCTGATACAACCCAAGCAAATGCTCAGCCTTTTCTGCTTCACTTTCCACCAGATTATTCGTTTCAGAGCGATCCGCAGCCAGGTTAAACAGCTCCCACTCCTCTCCTTCTTGCGCCACCAGTTTCCAGTCTCCTTCCCGTATTGCCCTGTTGCCAATATGCTCCCAGAAGAGAGGCTCTTCACGCTCTACCCCTTCCCCTTTCAAGGCTGAGGCAAAGGATGTGCCAGGGAGTGCTATGATATTATTGTAATTATAGGTATCCGGATATACTGCACCCGTTAGCTCACAGATTGTAGCCATGATATCGATGATGTGTCCTGGCTGATGGATCAATTCACCTTGTTGTTTTACCTGCTCCGGCCAGCTGACAATGAATGGAGTGGCAATACCACCTTCATGGGTCCGTTTCTTATAGTACCTGAATGGTGTATTGCTAAGGTTAGCCCATGATCCACCGTAGCTGTGGTAGGAATCTCCCGAACCAGGTCTCGCATCACCGTCCCAGAAGTTCCCCCAGAAGTCCTGTCCGAAGGGACCTGTTTCCTCGCTGCCACCATTATCTGACAGAAACATCACAATCGTATTCTCTTTTTCGCCCATCGCTTCCAGCTGCTCCATTACCTTGCCGATTCCTTGGTCGAGGCAGTCCACCTGCGCCGCATAGATTGCCATCAGCAAATCCATTCGCTCCTTCTGTTCATCATCAAGCTCTTCCCAGGGGGTCACCTGCGCATCCCTCTCACTCAGTGCCCAGCTCTCATCGATCAGTCCCATTTCTATCATGCGCTCATAGCGCTCCTTTCTCAGCACATCCCATCCTGTCATGTACTTTCCAAGGTACTTATCAATATCCTCCTGCTTCGCATGCAAGGGCCAATGCGGGGCAGTATATGCCAGGTAGAGGAAGAAAGGCTGCTCCTTTGTATCCGCCACTTTAAGAAACTTCACTGCATTTTCTGTGATCGCATCCGTCATATAAAAATCTTCTTTCGGCGGCATATACTCCATGCTGTCGATCGCAAAATGGCGTTTAAGGCCTTCTCGTTTGGTCCGGGAGATATCGAAATAATTCGCCGCTCCGCTGATCAGTCCATAGTAATTATCAAATCCACGATCTGTTGGCCAGTATGGTCGTTCCTCACCCACGTGCCATTTGCCCGAAGAAGCTGTATAATAGTTTACCTCTTTCAACACCTCTGCAATTGTTACCGAGTTTTTACTGAGATATCCTTGGTAAGGACCCTCAGGAGTAGTTGCCGGATCATTTATCATACCCCCCATTCCTGCCTGGTGTGGATAGAGACCAGTGATCAGAGACGCCCTTGTCGGACAACAGCGCGCCGCATTGTAGAACTGGGTAAAGCGCACACCTTCTGCCGCCAGCTGATCCAGGTTGGGTGTATTTATTTCACCACCATAGCACCCGAGGTCTGAATACCCCATATCATCTGCAAGGATCAGTATGATATTAGGTGAAGTAGAAGATCTTTCGGAGTCATCCCCATCTTTCTTGCCAGTTGCGCATGAAGTGATAAAGAAAGAGAAGACAAGGTATAGGGCAAGCCCCTGTGACAGTTTGACTGGTGAGCGATATTTCATCGATTTCATTAAGATTAGTTACTAGTTTTTTCGATTTCGACTTGCAATTGTTTCTCACTAGGTGATTCCACTTGCAAATCTATGGCAAGATATTTTATTTGGAGCATATAGAACATATTAATCCATCCCAAAAATAGGATTCAAACGTTCCAAATAGACTCAAGCTGCATTTGCATTTACGGAACAGGGAGTTGCAATGTTAGCAAGTGTTTTGAAAAGTCAAAAAACAAGAAAAGTAAATAATCTATATGTAAGCTCTTATTCTATCGAAGTAAATTAAGGAGATACACTTTTTTTAGTTAAGAAAACCTTCATACAATGTAGCCTTTTCCTGAAAATTGGAAAGTAATTTAAAAAGACATTGTTAACAGATCAGGAAAGCAATACTCGGAATATCTACTTTATTAACTGCGTCAAAAAAGGGGCTATCACTCCTGTGATAGCCCCTTTGCCGTTCATATCAATTCTTACTTAAGTACTACTTTCTGATTATAAATCTTGTTATCGGCTTCAATTTTCAGGAAGTAGATGCCACTTCCATACTCTGAAAGATCTATAGATGTTTCGGAATCATGTATAGTGCTTGTAAATACGGTCTTCCCGGTTATATTGAATAACGCCAGCTTTGCATTTTTAATATCTGAATTTAAGCTGATATTTATCTCTCCGTTTGTCGGATTTGGATAAACACAACTTACAATTACATCATTGTCAGATATTCCAACTGCAACAGTAAAGTGTACGGTATAAGTACTGCTTACAATTTCGTCTTCAGCAGTAACAACAACCGTTGCGTCTCCCGGCAGACTGGTAACATTGGTAACAACAACAGATGCATTGACATCAGTAGTGGTTGCCGTAACAGTTGGCAGATCAGTTGTCCCTGCTGCGAGCTCAACATTATAAACCAAGGTGGCAGCATCAAATACATCAATTGTAGTACCATCAACAGCCAGATCATTTAATGTTGCATCATCATTTAAGGCAGCAACTGTGAAGTGGATAGTATATGTACTGGTAGTGGTTTCGTCTTCAGCAGTAACAACAGCAGTTGCATCTCCCGGCAGACTGGTAACATTGGTAACAACAACAGATGCATTGACATCAGTAATGGTTGCCGTAACAGTTGGCAGATCAGTTGTCCCGACTGCGAGCTCAATATTATAAACCAGGGTGGCAGCATCAAATACATCAATTGTAGTACCATCTACAGCCAGGTCACTTAATGTTGCATCATCATTTGGGGCAGCAACTGTAAAGTGGATAGTATAAGTACTGGTATTGATCTCATCTTCAGCAGTAACAACAACCGTTGCATCTCCTGGCAGACCCGTAACATCAGTAACAACAGAAGTTGCATTAACATCAGTTGTACTTGCTGTAACTGTTGGATTTGGAGCTCCATATGGAAGCTCGATATTATATTCTGTGGTAGCAGCATCAAATACATCAATTGTAGTACCATCCACAGCCAGGTCACTCAATGTTGCATCCACAGCAGCATCACGTTCATAAGTAAATCTCCAATCGTCTGTTAATATGATGCAATCTGCAGGTACATTCGACCAGGTCATAAAGCCAACTCCTACGTCTACAGCATCAGCTGGAGCAGTTCTGATATATTCAAATTCCTGATAAGTAGTGCTTAGAACAAACGTATCCCATCCACCATTGTTTTTAAAACCTTCTCCATCTATCATATCACCGGAAGCATTATAATAAGTTATATAGGATAATACCCCTACACCCGCACTATTAGACTTCGCCATTAACCTGAGTGTATATGTTTGTCCGGCTGTAACGGCTACACGATGTCCACGGTTGTCTAATCCGTCTCCATTAGCTCCTGCTGTTAAATTTGACAATTCCATTGCATAGCTTCCTTCGGATACATCATCTGATTTAACAGTAAGTACTACAGTCGCATTTCTAGATTGCCAATTTGTTGCATCTCCGGTTTCGAAGCCACCATTTTCTCCCTCAAAGATGTTAACTTCAACTTTAGGTGGTATAAGAAGGCCAACTGTAACCACTGTTTTGTCATTATCTGCATCATAAACTACTGAAACAAAATTATCACCTCCTTTGGCAATTATCTTACTTGCTGCAACATATGTGTCAATCTCAGCAGTATGGTTTCCTCCGACATTAATTTCACCACCTGAAATATCTATTAATGAACCATCTTTAATTGACAGTGTTGGGTCGATATTAGCAAGATTAAGAACGCCACTGTTTACATAAAGAGTACCTTTGCCGTTCGTTCCAAGTTCAGTTTTTGCCGGAACATTAATTGTACCGCCATTTAATATAACGATCCCATCACCAGTTGGCATGTATCCTAAAAGCATTCTTTCAGCGAAATTCACAGTGCCACCAGCATCAACAATCATTGTACCAGGAGCATCCCAACTAATTACTGACCATGATGCTGTTGTATTCAGAGTGCCGCCATCAGCTACACGAAGCGTTCCTCCATCGTCTCCATCACCAATTGCAATTTGAGATACATATCGAGAATCCTTAAGTACACACTCTTGTGAGCCAGGTACTTTAAAAGTAGCTTTGTTATTATGTGGCACTCTTCCATCTGACCAATTAGCAGACTCATTCCATAATCCTGTACTGGAACTATTCGCTGCAGGATTCCATATCGGTGCACCACCACTTACAGGAACAGCAGTTTCCCACACCTCTATCTCATCAATTAAAGTTGTTACATCTCCAACAGGCCATCTTGAGCCATCTGTATTTAATAATTGATATCCAATGAAGAACTGGCCTCCATCTATTTCTGCAGGTATAGTAAATGCCCATTCATGTTCTACATACGAATCAGTTAACAACCATGTAGTTTCTGTTAGTTCTCCACTGGTTCCCCAATCAGCAGACCAATATTTTACAAATAATTTTAAGATAGCAGTCCCTGAAGTAGCTTTTGCAGCCGATTTAAATACATACTGTGTGTTGCCTTTACAACCATAGTACATATTTGGTCCATGGTCAAATCTTAATTTATCGTCAGCAAGGTCAGGAGTATCATCTTTCCAAACTATTTCAATTGCGTAGTTACCTCTATAAGCATCTTCAGAGATAGTAGCAGTACCTGTGCTAAGATCTTCTTCATCATACCTCCATTGATCAAAATTTCCACTCACGAAATCTCCATCCATAAATTCCAAAACATTCGTCTGAGCTACAAGCCCAGATGCATAAATTAATAATGCAAATAGTAAAAATCCTTTTTTCATAATACTCTATTTATTAGTTTAGATTAAAATTTCAACACTTGGAAATAATATGTTTTTACATAGCTCATATTAAACAAAATCAAAAATAGTCTACAAGTATTAAATTATGATTAATAAAATATTAATGTCAATATTTAGGTGATGTTTTTTATTGTGAATTTTGTTTTTACCAGTGTTGCTTAGTCGCATTTACATGTAATGTGGTGACTATGCCAATCCACAGCTTGCTATAGAAGCGCGCAGGAAGAAAAAGTAGAAAACCATATTTTAATTACAAAGAATCTGCCGATATTGCGCTAATGAATTTTTACCCAAACCGAAATCTCGAATCAATCGCCCTATGAATACAATGAATTACTGCTATTTCAATGGCGAAATAATACAATACAATGATTGCAATCTTCATATCTCCGACCTGCTGATCCAGAGAGGATATGGAGTATTTGATTTTTTTCGTTGCAGGAAGGGCAGTATCCCCTGGTTAGATGACTATATTGATAGATTGTTCAATTCGCTTCAGCTTTCTAATATAGATATTACGCTCACAAGACAGGATTTAATCTCTATTATTTACGATCTTCAGAAAAGAAACAAATCTGATAATGGAGCATTTAAGATGATTGTCACCGGGGGATATTCAGACAACCTGGAAACTGTTAACGGACAGGAAAACCTTGTCATACTCAATGTACCGTGGCATAGCCCTGCAACAGAGACTTTTGTAGAGGGAGTGAAACTGATCAGCTATGAGTTTGAACGACCCAATCCAGAGGTAAAAACACTGAATTATTTTAATTTACTGAGTCTGAATGGAAGACTTCAAAAATCTGATGCCGTTGATGTCTTATATCACAACAGTATGATTTCGGAAACCTCCCGGGCCAATGTGTTTTTCGTAAAAGAAGGCAGTATCTACACTCCTGCCAACAATATTTTGCTTGGGATCACACGGAAACAGGTGCTTGGCATGATTGGAAATATTAATGTGGAAGATATCCCCTTCGATCGTCTCTCTGATTTTGATGAAATGTTCATCACCAGCACATCCAGAGATATTACGCCCGTAGTTTCTGTAGATGGAAGAATAATTGGAAATGGAAATCCAGGCAGTGTGACCAGAGAAATTCAGAAAGCATTTCAAGAGAAAAGCTGGTAATCAATTTAACTTAGCAGTAAAACCACTACTCAGAGCCATTTACAATCTTTGCATTAGAGCCCTGATGCTTATTGTTTTCAATTATCCACCATTATTATTACCTTCACTCAATACATTAATAAAACCAAACATCATGAAAACTACCCTGTCAATTCTCCTGGTATCCGTATTGTTACTTACATCTTGTGGAAATAGTCAGCCCAAAGATAAATCTGCAGAAAAATCTAATGACTTAACTGAAGAGACGCTTAAGGACACAGATTTAAGTGACGCAAAAAATTGTGATGAATTTATCGACCGTTATGAAGAGTGGATGGATAATTACATTGAAATGATCGATAAATTTATGAAGAATCCAATGGATGCCACCCTCTTGCAAGAATATTCAACACTGGCTGAAGAGGGTATGAACTGGATGACCGAGTGGAGCGGTAAGCTTTCCTATTGTGCCTCCAAAGAAAAGCATCAGAAAAGATTTGATGAAATCACTGCAAAAGCTGAGAAGAAACTTGAGGAGATGGGTATTGAATAAAAAGCCCTGATCTGCGTTGTTATTGAAAAAAGGGATCGTATTCCTGCGATTGATGAAACAGATATATCAATCCATTTGAAACATTACCAATTTATCCGAAAAATATTTCTTGCCATAGTATTACTTGGCAAAGTAACTGCATTGCTATGTGGACAAGACAAGCCAAACGTAATTTATATTATGTGCGATGATCTTGGGATTGGCGAATTAGGTTGTTATGGACAAAGTCTGATAAAAACACCTTCAATTGATAAGCTGGCAAGCGAAGGAATGCTTTTTACCCAACATTATTCAGGTTCATCTGTTTGCGCACCAACAAGAAATGTTTTAATGACAGGCATGCACACCGGGCATACTTATATTAGAAGTAACTGGGCATCTAACAATTATGACAAACCTATTCCAAACGAAACTTTTACGGTTGCTGAAATGTTTAAAAATGCTGGATACACTACTGCATGCATTGGAAAATGGGGATTAGGCGGCCCTGGCACTTCAGGCGATCCAAACTATCAGGGCTTCGATCATTTTTTTGGATACCTCGGACAGGTTCAGGCTCATGAATACTACCCTGACCACCTATGGCGAAATAATACCCAGGTTCAATTAAATAATTTAACGGGCGAAAACGACTACAGTCATGATTTTCTAACTGATGAAGCTCTATGGTTTATCGACCAGCATAAGGACTCTGCCTTCTTTTTGTACATTCCTTATACCATTCCTCACACAAAATTTCAAGTGCCTGATTTGGGGGAGTACGCTTCAATGGAAGGATGGACAATAGAACAAAAAACGCATGCTGCTATGATTTCTCGCATGGATGCCGATGTTGGTCGAATAATAGACAGCTTGAAATACTATAACATTGACGAAAATACATTGGTAATTTTTACTAGTGATAATGGTGCCCATGGTTTGGGTGGGACAATTAATTTATTTGATGGAAATGGTGAATATCGGGGAATCAAAAGGGACCTTTACGAAGGTGGAATCAGGGCACCGCATATTGCATGGTGGCCTGGTACAATTAAACCAAATACCATTTCTGATCATATATCTGCTTTTTGGGATTTTTTACCTACATGTTGCGAACTGCTTGGTGAGGAGATACCCGAAAATATTGATGGAATATCATTTCTGCCGACAATATGGCCCGATAAACCTTTGCAACATGAACAGGAGGTTCATAAATTCTTATACTGGGAAATTCACGAATCTGGCAAGCGTACACAAGCTATCAGACTGGGAGACTGGAAAGCTGTGAGGTTAAATGTAAATATCAATATGGATGGACCGATTGAGTTGTATAACTTAATAAATGATGTAAGTGAAACCAATGATCTTGCCAGCGATTACCCGGATTTGACAGAGAAAATGAATTTTCTAATGCTTACGTCAAGAACACAACATACATATTTCAATTTTCAACATCCAACTGACATTCAACTATCTGAGTTGCTCCTCTCAGCCGGTAATTCCAAAGCTGTTGTGGCTCCGGGGGATACGCTTCAATTATCGGTTGACCTTCTGCCTGCAAATGCTTTTAACAGGGAAATTATTCTTACAATTCAAGATGTAACTCCTGGAATAAATGCAGAAATTACAGAATTCGGAGAGCTTATTGCAGGTGATTCTATAGGATTTATTGACGTAATTATTACTTCAGGAAGCAATCAGGATATAACTTCAACATTAAGAGTTGAAATAACAAATGAACTTCTGGTTGAGACGCTTGAAACCATTTACCTGTCATCATCTTCAGTAAAAACCCAGGGAAAGATATTAGTTCATGGAGGGGAAGCAATAATTGAGAGAGGATTTGTATATGCATATAATGAAAACCCTACTCTTGATAATATTATCGTGCCAGCAGATATTGAGGAAAAATATTTTTCTTCAACAATTCTTAATTTGACTCCCGGACAACTGTATTACATTCGTGCCTACGCTAAAACCTCAAGTAAAATTGTATATGGAGAGCAGAGATCTATAAAAACAGAGGCCATTGATTTTTTAGATTTATACAGTAATCTGCTATTCTATTATCCATTCGAAAATTCATTTTATGATGGTTCGGAGAACGATAATAATCCGAAATCAATTAATGGAGACCCTCTGTTTGAACAGGATGGAAAGTTTGGGACCTGTCTAAGCTTTGATGCTGAGGATGATTACTTAATTACAGAGCAATCATTAATCAATCCCGGAACTGATATGTTTACTTTCTGTGCATGGATAAAACCTTCATCAGATGATCAACTTCGTATTATCTTTCAGCAAGAATCTGTAGATGGAAATGGAAGATCTATTTTATATTTAAACAATAAGAAATTTGGGACCTATCTAAGCGGTCAAGGATACAGCTCTTCAAACAGTTATCAACTTGATGAATGGACGCATGTGGCAATCACTGGAGACCCACAAACCAATACAATTCAATTTTTTGTAAATGGCAAAGCAGAGCCCCCAATTACCAACGTGTTTATTGAAGAATCATCTGGAGAAATAAATATCGGAAGACTTAAAATTGCTCAAAGTGAGGATAGAAAGTGGGATGGCTTAATGGACGAAGTTATGCTATTCAAAACAGCATTAACTCAGCTTGAAGTTTTGGAAATAATGGAATCACATATACATGATGAAAAATCAGGAAATGACATAATTTCCTTTGCTTTAAATGATGTTATACATGCCAACATATCTGAAGAACCTGCTACAATTCATTTCATTTTATCAGAAGGAATGGATATTACAAATGTTAAAACAACAATATATCCATCAAAAATGGCTACTGTATATCCTGTATCAGGAGAGCTGATGAACTTTGCCGATAATGTTATTTATACTGTGACTGCACATAATGGAACTAAGAAAGAATATACTGTAAGTGGATCTGTCTCCTCAATTGATAATTCATTGTCTGAAAATAGTGTTCGCTTGTATCCAATACCAACTACTAATTATATTACGCTAGAATTTGAAAATTATGATCTTTCGTCGGAAATAAAAGTAGTTATCATAAAGCTGACAGGAGAGAAAGTCTTTGAAAATAGTTACCAAATGGACTCAAACGTGACGATTCCATTCAATCTCCCCCCAGGAAGTTATGTGATAAGTCTGCACAATGGTTCATCAATAATTGCACATCAAAAATTAATTATAAACCAAAGAATGTAAAGGGAAGATTTACAATATATGCTTTTGCAGTCTATAACTTCAGGATTTTTAATTGTCATACATTATTCATAATTTGCCTTAGCTTAGTTAAAAACCATTAGCATACACGACCGTCTATTTTATTCCCTTATAACAATAATAGATGGAGCCAGCTCTCACACCCCTTTTACGATCAAGCTAAACTATCGTAAAATAATTGCTTTATTTTCTAATTTGATTAACGATAAGAAAAAAGTAGGTTATGAGTGCATTCAGATTATATATCATTCCAATTCATATAATACTGTTGTTTATTATATTGCCGGCCTCAGCACAGCAGAGCAATGAATTAATTGACCTTTACCATGGTTCTGAGTTGAATCTGTCCAAAGATATTATCGTCCCTCAAATATTCGGCCATGATGAGAACGGATATTATGCATATACCTTCGATTACAAGCCTGCCATTGAGCGTCTGGACAAACAATACCAATTAATTCAGCGTGAAGATCTTAACCTGAAAAAGCTGATTCAGAGGAAAGAGTTACTTGGACTGTGTCATTTTCATGATACGATCTATATGTTTACAACGGAAGAGCGCCTGAAAAGAATGCTCCTGTTTGTTGAAACCATTAATAAAGAGACCCTGGAGCGCAATAATGATGTTCGTCTTTTAATGAATATCCCCAATCAGGCCGGATGGAAGTCTGAATTTAGTTTTCAGCTATCAAGACAGCATGACAAGCTATTGGTTTATAGTAAACTTAATGCACTTAGTAATTTTGTTCAGGACTTACACCTAATGTTATATGGGGAGGACTTTAATCTTGAATGGGAAATGAAAGAGAAAATTATTTATTCCAGAAATCCACCAAGAAAATCTATCATAAAAGTGAGCGACGATGGAGATGTTTTTTTTATTAGTCTTCTGGATGAGCCGAATATGCAGCACCTCAGGAGAAGTTTCACCAATCGTTATCATTTGGTGGCTGCCACCGAAAATGGACAAATAGTTAATACATATACATTGAGTCTTCCGGAACTTTACATTAGTAGCGTGCAGATCGAACCCGGGGATAATCATCTGCTCGTATGTACAGGTTTTTATTCTCACTCCCGTTTTCCTGGTTTGGCAAATGGAATTTTCTTTTTTGAACTTGACAATAGAAGTGGGAATTTTTTCAATTTAGCATATTATAAATTTGAGCGCACGGTCTTGAAGGAAGCGATTGCTGAAAATAAAAAAAATGATTCTGAAGAATTGTTTGAGTTCAGGATAAAGAATCTTATCAGAAGAAATAATGGAGATTTCATCATGCTCGCAGAAAATCAATATGACCAGCATTATGACACCTATCAGAATATAATAGCTACATGCTTTAGTCCGGGAGGAATACTTAACTGGACAAGGGTAATTCAAAAAAGACAGAATATTGATCTTGATTCAGAATTTAATTATTCATCATACTGCGTTCATGCACCAAAGTTTACAGACAAGATTTATATTATTTTCAATGAGTCTGATAAAAATGAATTTTTGTCGCCCGGTGTTCGAAGGAAATCTTTCTATCCTTATGAGAAAGCGAATCTCAGGCTTATAAGCATGGGTCCCTCAGGTGAGATGTCAAGCAGTATAATTTATCGCAAGACAAAAAAAAGGATGAAAACGCCAATGCCTCTTCAATACTACGACAAACTGAACAATGAGATGGTCATACCTCTCCTGTATCTTAAAAACTATAATTACCTCAACATCAGTTTCAAGGAATAACTTCGATGTAATCCATCAATTCAATTAAACAATAGACATACTCGAATTTCCTGCCAGCCACCCTGTTGAATAGGCTATCTGCAGGTTATACCCTCCTGTCTCTGCATCCAGGTCTATCATTTCACCGGCAAAAAATAATCCTTTAACCAGCTTCGATTCCATTTTTTTAGGTGAAATTTCTTTGGTGGAAACACCTCCTGCAGTGATGATTGCCTCTTTAAAGGATCGATGCCGTACTACCTGAAAACGTAGGTTCTTCAATAGATAGCGAATCTTTTTACGCTCCTTCGAAGATATCTGGTGACATTCCTTTTCAGGATCAATTCCCAATAGCTTAATAAATACAGGGATCATCGTAGCAGGCAGCCAGTAACGAAAGATATTTCCAACTTGCTTCTTACCATGCTCATTCAAATCTCTTTGTAACCTATTGTCCAGTTTCTGCTCATCAAGCGCTGGCTTGAGGTCTATTAGAATCTCAACCTTGCTTTTCGCATTCAGTGCCTTCACAGCTATCCGACTCAATGTCAGAATAATGGGACCTGACAATCCAAAATGAGTAAAGATCATCTCTCCGAAATCTTCCCCTGACTTTTTATCGTTTACCCAAACCTGTGCGCTCACATTTTTCAAATTGAGTCCCTGCAGACTCAGCGCAGTATCTCCTTCCGTTTCAAGTGGTACAAGCGCAGGAATGGCTGTCTCTATTGAGTGCCCCACCTCTTTCGCCAGTTCATATCCATCACCATTGGATCCTGTTGCAGGATAAGACTTTCCTCCTGTAGCAAGAATAACACTCCCTGCATTAATTATTTTTCCATTGACCTGAACACCGCTGATAGTACTATCTTCCACAATAAGCTTCTCTACCCTTTCTCCACACCTGATTTCAACATTAGAACGCTTAAGCCAAAGAAGTATCGCCTTGAGCACATCGGCCGACTTATTACTGGCCGGGAAATAACGCCCACCACGTTCCAAAGTAACTTCAACACCATGCTGCTGTAGCAAATCTATAATTTCGCTCGAAAAGAATTGAGAAAAAGCATTTCTAAGGAAACGCCCATCCGGATAAACATGTGTAATAAACTCTCCAATAGCAGCATCATTGGTAATATTGCACCTTCCCTTGCCTGTTATCAGTAACTTTCTTCCCTCCTGCCTCATCTTCTCCAGCAAGAGAACTTTCCCTCCTAGCTCTGCTGCTCTTCCTGCTGCCAGTAATCCTGCCGGTCCTGCTCCTACCACTATAACATCATACTTATTCATCCCCACAAAGATATTTTATTCTTGGATTCATAGAGCTATAATCTTATATTTAAAAATTGCTTTATTGTCAGGCCATAATTCATGAGAAATCAGATACTCTCTCTTGATTGATCTGTTTACAGTTATATCTTATTGATAACTTTAACTTCAAGATACTAATATGCTCAACATCAACAGTCTTAAATCAGCTACAATTCTTACCGCTACTCTTACATTGGTCTCCTGTTCAGAGTCTGAAAATGCCTTACCCAACATTGTCCTGATCATGGCCGATGACATAGGAATATCAGATATCGGATGCTATGGGAGTGAAATTGAGACTCCCAATATCGATCGACTGGCAGCTGAAGGTCTCCGCTTTACGACTTTTTACAATATGGCCAAATGCAATCCCACCAGGTCAAGCCTGCTAACAGGGCTATACCAGGGAGGTGAGGGTGCTGTCCATATTGCACAACTCACAAAAAAGGCTGGTTATTACAATATTATGAGTGGTAAAGAGCATTTTGACTCCTGGGTGCCTGATTATTGTAAGGCTGAAAACGTTTTCGATCATTCCCTCTATTTTTGGGCCACAACAGAGTATTTCCGACCTCCATCCGGAGAATTTGAACGTCCTTTTTTTCTGGAGGGCAAGGAAATATCAGCAGATGATATTGAATATGAAGAATCACCGATGTATAAAACCGATTTCATAAGCGATTATGCATTGAACTGGCTGGATGAAGCATTTGAGAAGGATGGTCCTTTTTTCCTCTATCTCCCCTACCACGCTGCACATTATCCCCTACAGGCCAGACCTGAAGATATTGAGAAATACAGGGGAAAATACCTGAAAGGCTGGGATTCACTGCGGATTGAAAGATTTATGAGAATGCAGAATTTGAATATACTGCCGGAAAATGCAAATCTCAGTTCGCCCGAAGGAAACATAAATAAATTTAGAGGACCCTTTCATTCAAACTACACCGATTACTATCCCTGGAATAGTCTGTCTGAGGGGCAACAAGACTCGCTTGATCTTGAAATGGCTGTTTATGCAGCAATGGTTGACAGATTGGACCAGAATATCGGTAGGATTATCGAACGATTAAGAGAAGAAGGGAAATTGGACAATACTATCATTATGTTCCTGATCGACAATGGCTCTTGTCCATACGAGTCAAATAAAATCCCTGATGTTCAGCCCGGTCCTGACAGCTCCTATTGGAGTTTGCGGGCAGCATGGGCAAACGTAGGGAATACGCCATATCGCTACTATAAACAATACGGACATGAAGGGGGAAGTCACACTCCGTTTATTGTCTCATGGCCGGGTGTAATTCGTCCAAACACATTTACTCATCAGATTGGTCACATTGTAGACATTGCTCCTACACTACTTGATATCATGGATATACCTTATCCGGATTCAATAGAAAATTTTGCCAGTCTACCATTGCATGGCGCTTCACTCCTTCCCATATTTAAAGGAGAAAAGCGGGTTGAACCTGATTACTTCATGTCAGGACTGGAGAAATTCAGAATGTTCAGAAGTGATGGATATAAGATTGTGAGGACCAATAATGGTCCATGGGAATTGTATGACATGATAAATGACCCCACTGAGCTTGTCAATCTATCTGATTCACTCCCCGGAAAAGTATCAGATTTATCAGAATACTATTTAAAAGTGAAACAAAATTTCTAATTACTTTATCATGATAAATAACTTTCGAATCTCCATTCTAATAGCTTCTGCAGCCTTATTACCAGCTTGCAATCAATCTGATACAGTTGAAAATCCGAATATCCTTTTTATTATAGCTGATGATCTGGGCTATCATGACCTTAGTTGTATGGGAAGTGATTATTATGAGACGCCTAATATTGATCATATTGCTGACAATGCAATGGTTTTCAGCAACGGATATGCAACATGCCAGGTTTGTAGTCCCTCGAGGGCCAGCATCATGAGTGGGAAATTTCCTGCCAGACATGGTATTACAGATTATATCGGTGCCAGGACTGGTGAAGAATGGAGAAAAATGAATCGAAACAGCGTATTGCTTCCTGCCGACTATGTCCCTCATTTGCCTCATGAATATATAACGCTGCCAGAAGCTTTACATGAAGCAGGATATAAAACTTTTTTTGCCGGTAAATGGCATCTGGGAGGTGAAGGATCTTATCCTGAAGACCATGGTTTTGACATTAATAAGGGTGGTTACGAAAAGGGTGGTCCGTATAGCGGAGGATACTTCTCACCATTTAATAATCCTAAAATGGAGGATTACCCTGATGAGAAAGGGATGAGCCTCTCCATGAAATTAGCAAAAGAGACGGTTAAATTCATTAAGGAAAACAAAGATAGCCCATTCTATGCGCAGCTCTCCTTTTACGCAGTACACGCTCCTATTCAGACTACAAAAGAGAAATGGGAAAAGTACAGGGACAAGGCTGAGTCCTCCGGAATCGCTGAATCAGGGTTTGAAATGGAGCGAAGGTTACCCATTCGGGTTGAACAGGATAATCCTGTTTATGCAGGTTTAGTAGAGCAGATGGATGATGCGGTTGGCTTCGTACTTCATACGCTGGATGAACTCGGCCTCAAGGAAAATACAGTTATAATCTTTACTTCCGACAATGGAGGTGTAGCTTCAGGAGATAACTTTGCCACCAGCAATCTTCCCCTAAGAGGTGGAAAGGGTTACCAATGGGAAGGTGGAATAAAAGAGCCCTATCTCATATCTGTCCCCTGGCTCCATCAGAATGGAACGGAATGTGATGTGCCTGTAAGCGGAACTGACTTCTACCCTACTATTCTGGAACTAACAGGAGTCGCTCAAAGACCTGAGGAGCACATCGATGGCGTTAGTCTGGTCCCACTGCTAAATGGCAAAACTATTAGCAACAGACCTCTTTATTGGCATTATCCGCATTATGGTAATCAGGGTGGTGACCCCTCTTCGATCATGAGAGAGGGTGATTGGAAATTAATACATTACTGGGAAGATAATAGCAATGAACTATACAATTTGCATGATGATCCATTCGAAAAGAATAATGTTGCAGGGGATCATACAGATATAACATCCGGAATGAGTACTCAACTTCTTGATTGGCTTAATTCTGTAAATGCAAAATTTCCAATCCCTGATCCTGAATTTGACACCCAAATTTCCAAAGTAAAACATCAAAAGATTGTAGATGTGCAACTACCAAGATTAGAAAAGCAACGCAGGAATACCTTGACGGAGGGGTGGAAGCCAAATGACGATTGGTGGGGAAGTCAGATAAGTAAATAGTAAAATAACTATATTTGAATAAATGATACTCCTATTTTTTTATCTGTCTCTTGCTATAATTGTTTCATTTCTTTGTTCAATTATGGAAGCCGTTTTACTCTCAACCTCCATGTCTTACCTGAGGTTAAAAGAAAACAATGGCAGTAAATCTGCTAAATTATTTATCAAACTGAAGCAAAATATTGACAGGCCATTGTCTGCGATATTATCATTGAACACAGTTGCCCATACAATTGGAGCGGCAGGTGTGGGAGCACAAGCAACAAAAGTTTTTGGTGAGGTATATTTTGGATTGGTATCTGTCATTCTTACCATTTTGATTCTCTTTATCTCTGAAATAATTCCAAAAACTATTGGCGCCAGATATTGGAGAGAACTGGCCAAAATCTCCGCCTATTCCATTAGGTTCACTATCTATATTACATGCCCTCTGGTTATAATTTCATCCTTTATTACAAGAATTTTCTCCAGGAAGAAAGATGCCCAAACTATTAGCAGGGAGGAAATATCTGTGTTAGCAAATATTGGAGCTGAAGAAGGAATATTTGCTGAAAAAGAGAATAAAATTATTCAAAATTTAATTAGACTTAAAAACATCAGGGTATCAGAAATATTAACGCCACGTGTAGTAGTAACTGTTGCTGATGAGAATATGGTTCTCAGAGATTTTCTTAAGAACAAGGAGTACTTGCATTTTTCGCGAATCCCTGTTTTTTCTGAAAATTCAGATAACATTACAGGATATATTTTTCGACAAACAGTATTCGAGAAACTAGCAGAGGATTCGGAAAATTTGAAACTTCTCGATATAAGAAGGGATATTGTTGTTGTTCCGGAAACAACTCCACTTTTCAGGGTTTGGGAAATTCTATTGGAAAAAAAGGAACATATTGCACTTGTTGTTGATGAATATGGAGGGATGGACGGAATCATTACCATGGAAGATATTATCGAAACACTTCTGGGATTTGAAATTATTGATGAGAAAGATACCATCACAGATATGCAGCAATATGCACGTGAACGCTGGAAAATGAAGCAGTCAAAATATAATTTTCTTGAGAAATTTAACGAGGAAAATGATGAGTCTTAGACAAAATATATTTGATCCTAAATTTTTATTTTTACCAGGTAAACAAAATACGTAAATACCTGATATACATTTTAATAACTGAATAATTACAATCCATGATCTTTAACAAACATCCACGTACCATCCTACTTATATCTATTCTTCTGGCAACTGTTTCAGTGAAATCTGTTTCAGCTCAGGAAAGTCAGGACACCCTGAAAGTACTTTTTGTTGGCAATAGCTACATTTATGTAGAAAACATGCCCCATATAGTCTCTCTTATCTCTGAAGGAAGCAATGTCAAGCTTATTACAAGAAAAAGTGTAGTTGGAGGAGCCAGATTAAGTGAGCATTGGAATAACAAACGTGGACTTAAGACGATGGATAGAATAAAAAATGGGGACTATGATGTTGTTGTGCTTCAGGACTTCAGCATGTCAGCCATCGATACGCCTGACAGCCTGATGAAATATACAGGATTATTTTGTGATTATATCCGGGAGAATGGAGGCGAGCCTTATCTGTATGTGACGTGGGCAAGAGAAAAAGTACCTCAGTTCCAGGATCAGATCAACAAGGTTTATCTGGATGCTGCTGAAAAGTACGATGCTGTACCTGTCATGGTTGGTGATGCCTGGGCCCTGGCAAAAGCGTACAGACCAACGATTAATTTATTTTCATCTGATGGCAGTCACCAGGGAGATCTTGGAGCCTATTTAACAGCTACTGTTTTTGTCCAAACAATATCTGGTAGCTTACCTGAAAAGATGCCACTTAATTGCAAAACATTAGATTATGAAGGTGAGTCTGTAAGGTTAATGTATGTTGACTTACTGGATGGAATGTTTATTAAGAAAATAGCGGAAGAGATTACTGGTAAAGAAGACTAACTCTCTAGCAAGTACATATTGATCTAATCGATTGAACTATATAAGATAGATTTACAGCGAGTTTTTATTGTTGTCGTAATACTCTTTTACAACCTGGTCCATCACCTTACTTGTTCTGGCAGCACTTACTCCGGTACTTGGTGCTTCTCCATTGCCCAGCAATGAATCCACCACCTCCTGAATAAGATAATACTGCACATGATCAGGTCTGGGATATTCAAACTCCCTGGTTCCATTCTGATTTACCAATCGCACAGGAGCAAAACTATAGGTGGAGAATGAGATACTGCCTCTTTCCCCAACAATCTCAATTGTATCACGAACGTTTTCTTTTGTGCAAACAAAATTCCAACTCGCTGAGCAAACCATTCCATTTTCATAGGAGAAGATGGCTGTTACATAATCTTCTGCGGCATACAGACCAGCAATATTTTTCACAACAGCACTGACCTCCTTTACCGGTCCGAACAGGTAATCGAGATAGTCGAGCTGATGAGATCCTAAATCGAAAAAATGTCCCCCTCCGGAAATAGCAGGATCCACTCTCCATCCTGGCTGACCCTGCTTTTCATCCTCAGAGGCAAACTTATATAGCTGCATGTTGATATGCCGGACCTTCCCTATTTTCTCATTATCTATCAGCTCCTTAACCTTCCTGAATCCAGGAAGCGACCGCCGGTAATAAGCGACAAAGAGAGGTGTATTCGTACGCTCCGATACTGAGAGCATCTTCTCACACTCTTCAAAATTCAAAGCCATTGGTTTTTCCACATATACAGGTTTACCAGCCTCCATTGCTTTGATAGCATATTCAGCATGTGTATCCGGTGGAGTTGCCACATAGATCGCATTGACATCCGGATCCATGATCAAATCATCAGCATCCCCATACCACTTTGCTACGCCATGTCTTTTGGCATAATCTTCGGCTTTATCCTTGTTTCGTCGCATTACTGCCACCAGTGAAGAATTTCTAAGCAGATTAAATACCGGACCACTCTTTACCTCAGTGACATTTCCGCATCCTATAATTCCCCATCTTAACTCTTTCATATATCGGATTTAATAATTTTAGATATTTTTGACAGTAGTAAAAGTAAATAATTCATGGATTATTACTAACATTAATCTCGAATTGGAAGTTATCTGAGGGGAAGGAAGAATGGGGTCCCGATAGTATTGGGAGGTAGAAGGGGGAAAAGAAAGAAAAGGTCCCGCTAGCTATCTGGAGGAAGAATGGGGGAAGCAATAAAAACACAACTGGCTGAAATTAGAAAAACCAAAATAGAACCAGATGAAAAATAACAATTTACTTCTTATAATCGGACAATTTTCTATGATCCTGGGTTTTATAAGTTTCATAGTAAACTATTTTTTCCTGAATCATAACCTCGTGATAGCTATACTTGCAGGAATTCTCTTCGGCTTATCAATTGTCTTTAACATAACTTATATGCAAAGAAAAAAGAAGGAGCTAAAATAAAACATTGAAGCTGGGCTATGGGTGCGAAGGATTTATATATAAAGTTGAAAGAGGCCTATTCTGATGAGAATCTGAATGAGATAACCGGGAAATTAATTGAATTGTACAAGGCGAAAAATTTTTGTCAGATCAGAACCATAGCAAACCGTATCTCAAATCATATTCCAATAAACGAAGAGAGCGATACAAAGTGTTTCTCTAAACTCATCATGCTATACCACCCTGATAAGGCGGAAATTTATCGAAAAGCAATTGATAAAATTCACAAAGAAGGTGAATCAGAAGAACTGGAATCCTTTTCACACATATTATTACTGGATAAAATAGATATATCTGAATCCATAGTCTGTGAGGATTTTGAATTTGAGCCGGAATACGAATGGGATCCATCACAGGGTGGATTTAACTATGTTTTTGACTCTGAAGAGCAGTACAGGGAGCAGTTTGACAGCAATACAATGGAAGACGGCGATTATGAAAAGAACTTCTTTAATGCCGTTAAAATAAGAGTATACGGAAATCTGAACCGGGAATTCCCTCCCTATTATCTTCAGGATTTTGATGACCTCGAATTTGCAGAATGTGGTATAGAGTATTTAGATGGGATAGAGCATTGCAAGCATGTCATCACACTGGATCTTTCGAGAAATATTCTCACAGATATATCTGAGCTATGGACACTTTTAGGACTCCAGGAACTATATCTCTCAAACAACCACATTGGTTATATTGATGCACTAAGCAACCTCCTGAATCTAAGAATACTTGATCTCTCGGGAAATGAGATCAACGACATCACTCCTCTATTAAATCTGGAGCACCTGGAATATGTCAACTTGTTTGGAAACAAAATTCCGGATAAACAGATCGAGGAATTAAAAAAGAAGGATGTGTTGGTTATATATTGATTAAGTTTTACTTCTCCACTCCCACTTTCTTACAAAAAAAGTAAGCGACTTCGGGGGCTTATGAATTAATGGGAATTTTGCTCATTGCGAATTCACTCATGGCTGTAATGGTGAGTGCTGGATTTACACCCGGATTAGCAGAGATAGCGGAACCATCACAAACCAGCATGTTCTCATATCCAAAGACCCTTTGATCTTTGTCAATCACTCCATTACCAGCATCTGTCCCAATAACACAACCACCCAGTATATGTGCATTGTGTCTGCAACCTGTCATGCAACCTCCGCAAAATGAGCATCCTTCGCGTTCTGGTCCCTCGCCATTAAAATACCAACATGACGCAAAAATGTCATCTTAAAGAAACCAAAAAAACGAAATCCAGGCAGCCACAACCACTTGCGAAGTTTCCAGTTGGACTTAGGAAAGTCTTCACTCTTCCATTCCTTTCCCTTTTCAATGACAAGTACGCTATAGCCCTTTTCAGTAAGACGATGTGCAGAAACAGAACCTCCAAATCCGGAACCAATAATAATATAGTCGTAACCAAGTTTTTCAGGCATAGTATGCAGAATTTCAAATAATACCAATCAAAAATAATTCGTGGATTTGAAGATAGAAAAAAAATGTATTCCCTATCTTTATTCCATATGTACACAAAAGAAGAAGCCAAAGAATTAAAAAACGATTTCTTGGAAGGGTTTAGAAGATATACGATTCCTGGGAAAAGAAAAAGGAGATTAACAGCGATCTGGATATTGGACAAGACCGGAATCACTGCACTCTCTCTGTGCTTCCCGAACCAAATTACTCTTTAATTGTTATTTATTAGTATTCAGATTAGAAGCTTAAATACGATAAAATTTCAGAATGAGATACAAAATAATAATCCTTTCATTTATATTAACAGCCTTCATTTTAAATGCATATGGACAAGAAAAAAGCAATGTTAAGGATGTAAAATTAACACAGGAAAATACAATAGAAGATCCGATGAAATATAATAAACTAACTGAATTCGAGGAATTTGTGATCCTTAATAAAGGAACAGAGAGAGCATTTACAGGAAAATATGTGGAGCATGATGAAAAAGGGGTGTATGTATGTAAACAGTGTAACGCACCTTTATACAAATCGGATGATAAATTCGATAGCCACTGTGGCTGGCCAAGCTTCGATGATGAGATTGAAGGAGCTATAAAAAAGGAGCTTGATGCTGATGGAAGGCGCACTGAGATAATTTGTGCCAATTGTGACGGACACCTGGGACATGTGTTCTTAGGGGAGGAATATACAGAGAAGAATACCAGGCACTGCGTAAATTCAGTTTCGATTACTTTCATTGAGAAGGAATAGGAATGAGGCATCATAACTCTGCGATAAAAAAGCCATTAAACTTTTGCTTATCAACTCTTCTTCCACTTGTGAATCCCCTAAATTATCGCTAGTTTTACGCGAAAATCCGATTAATATAATAAACTGATATGGGAAAAGGAGACAACAAAACACGCAGAGGGAAATTATTTAGTGGTTCTTACGGAGTAAGACGTCCAAGAAAAGACAAAAAAGCAAATGTTATAATCCCGGCTAAGAAACAAGTTAAACCTGCTAAGGAAGAGACAAAAGCTGTTGAGAAAGAAGTAGTTGCTGAAGCACCTGAAGTGAAAGAAATAAAGGAAGTGAAGGAAGTAAAAGCTGAGACTGTTGCTCCAAAAGCAGCATCTGCAGCAAAGGAAGTAAAAGCTGAGACTACCGCTCCAAAAGCAGCATCTGCAGCAAAGGAAGTTAAAGCCACCGAGGACAAGCCTGTAAAAAAAGCGGCTCCTAAAAAGCCCTCAACTGCTAAGGTTGCTGAGGACAAGTCCTCCTCCATTGAAGCTTCGAAGGACAAGCCAGCTGCTAAGAAAACCACTACTGCTAAAGCTAAAGAAGACAAGCCTTCTACCGCTAAAGAGGACAAGTCAGCTGAAAAAGAGAAGAAGGAAAAGTAAGGAGATCCCTCAAGATTTGAAGCTAATATCTTCCTGATGTGCAGGTATAACACTTAATAAGGAAGGACTCGCCCTTCGTTAAAGATTTGGGGAGGAGAAAGAATTTGATTGCTGATGTATGCTATTCTTGATATTGAGACCACTGGTGGAAGTCCGAAAACGGAAAAAATCACTGAAATTGCTATTTTTTTTCACGATGGTAATCAGATAATTGATGAATGGTCAACCCTAATCAATCCTGAAAAAGATATTCCCTATTTTATCACTGGACTTACCGGCATCACCAATGAAATGGTTGCCAATTCCCCACGCTTTTTTGAAATCGCCAAAGAGATCGTTAAGAGAACTGAGAACCACATTATTGTGGGACACAATGTTAGCTTCGATTATGGATTTATTAAAAGTGAGTTCTCTCGTCTGGGCTTTGAGTACAACAGAGATGTACTTTGTACTGTCAGACTAAGTCGAAAACTTATACCCGGACATAAATCATATAGTCTGGGTAAGATTTGCAAGGATCTTGGCATTAAGATCACAGATCGTCACCGTGCAGCCGGAGATGCACTTGCAACCGTAAAGTTGTTTGAACTGCTTCAGGAGCAAAGCAAAATGAATGGCGATGGACCCGAGCTACTCGCCTCCCCCTCTTCAAAATACAAAAACCTTAACTGACTGGATGCAAAAGAACAAGGTGGAGAAAGTGTTGTATTATTAATTCCACTTACTCATCGAAATCCTCAAGATTATCCATCGCGGGAAGATCCATCCCTTTCGAAATACTTGCGATACTCTCCAGATCGATATTACCGGTGAAAACGATCAGTGCATCATCTCCATCATCTCCAGAAACGATCAGCAGAAACTCAGTAATAATTCCTCCCTCTTCTCTTGCCAGAAAGAGCACCTCCTCCTCTGCATCCTTCACCACCATTAACTCTTTGTACTCTTTGCGGGGCAGAATTTCAATAAGCTCTTTGCCAAAGCTTTTTGAATTACCACCATCCTGGGTTAAGATCTTTATAGATTCAATTCCTGCAGAGGCCTTTTTAAACTCATTATAATCAGGATCATCTATATCCAGATTTGCGATCAATCTGAACATAAAACTGTTTATTATAACAGTAGTATATCCATCCTTTCCTGCATACTTATCGAAAATTTTATCTACAGGAGACTGTGCATTCATGGTCATGATTCCTGCGATAAGGACGATACTTAATAATAATTTTTTCATGATAAATATTTTATGTTTTCCTATTACAATTTTATATTAGCGGCCTTCTCTACGTTCCCCAGTAGCTGCAGTTCCTTGCGGCCACTTGAAATCTTCTTCAAAGGTGCCAGGGTTTTCATTGATCTGTTCACTTGTCCAAGGGGTTCCAGTGAGGCGGTCCCTTTATTCAATTTCGCAGAGACGTAAGTAAGTGCCCTTTTGGCTTCCAGATAGGCCACTTCTTCATCCTGAATTGTATATTCTGCAAGTACTTCCGTCGGATTGTCACGTAAAAATGCAAAGTACACTCCCAGGATGATGGCCAATCCGGCGGCCAAACCGGAAAATGAATATAAATTGATTCTCTTCACCCGCGACTCTCTGTGTTCTGCAAAGCTAATTGCTTCAATAAGAGAGCTATTTAAATTATCAGGCACCTCAATGTGTTCACTGGTTGCACTTATCGATACGAAAAGCTCTTTATCCTCAAGCAACTCTTCAGGGATGTTGTCGCCGAGAAAGTACTCCTTCAGGTGCAACTCCTCCTCCAGGCTGGTCTGCCCTTCGTAGAACTTATCGAGAAGTTCTTTTATGCTGGTTAATTTATCCATGAGGAATATTGTGTTTGTAACATTTCACGTAGCTGTTTTCTTGCCCTGGATATGCTCACTCTGATTGCGTTTTCATTCATCTCCATCAGTTCAGATATTTCATTGTATTCTTTTCCTTCAATATGTCGGAAATAGACCAGGGATTTCTGTGGTTCAGGCAGTTGGTTTATTAAACTATGTATTAATTCTGATCGCTCTTTTTTCTCAAGATCTTTAGATGGATCAGCACTAAATTCGTTTTCCTTGCTTCTTCCCTCCTCCTTTATGATCTCAAGGGTGGTTTTTCTTCTTCTTAATAGATCCAGGCACATATTCCTGGTTATTTTAACGCTCAGACCTTCGATGCTGTTGTATTTTGGAAGGTCATCCCGCATCTTCCAGAGTTTCATGTAAACTTCCTGCACGATATCCTCAGCCTCCTCCTTGCTTCTCAATAAGCTAAATGCCAATCGGTACAAGCGCGAACTGTAGGGCAATACCATTAGTTTAAAGTCAGAGGACCTCATGCAAAAAGCTTTTATAGATTCAGCTTACAAGTTAGTTAATCTGAAGATTATCTAAGCCATCAATACCATCAAATCCACCAAATGATTCTGCAAGACCCTCTATATCATTCAGGTTGAAGTCTCCGGTAATATATACCAGCACACCCTCACCTGGCGAAGAGACGACAAGAAGAAACTCCAGGATCTGCTTCCCTTCAGTCTTCATCCACATACGCACATCTTCATCACCATCCTGAACAGTAAGAACTTCTGCATAATCGCTTGTGTTCAAATTTGTTGTCACCTCGGCAAAGAAGTCATTTCCCTTTAATATTTCAGGATTTTCAATGACAAGTACCTTCAGTGCTGTCAGTTTATCCATGGGAACATCTGCTCCGGCAATCTCACTGACATCCATATCTGAAATAATCTGGAATAGCTCAGGGCTGATATTAACTGTCGTTACCCCTTCTTGTCCGCTGTATTTTTTAAATACTTTATCAATTGTAGTCTGCTGAGCCATAGCCATAACAGAAAACAATATTACACTTAGAAATAATGTTACTTTCTTCATCTGTTTAAATTTAATTTGTATTTGTTTTGAATGATTCATTTTCACGTTTCTATGAAGGAGACGATTGGTGCTTATATTTATTACAAGAATTTTGGAAAATTATTTTTGAAGACTGGAATATGCAAAATGAATACACATGCTGTAGCCTGTTTCTCAGTCACTTACAGCGCATGTGTAAAAATTAAAAAATGTTTCTTTACAAACTATTTGAATATAAAAATTTAGTTTTTATCTTTGTCTCCGCTTTACAAAAGCGAGACGGATGATTCAGTAGCTCAGTTGGTAGAGCACCTCCCTTTTAAGGAGGGGGTCCTGAGTTCGAGCCTCAGCTGAATCACCACCCAAAACAACCTCTGGTCTTCATTGATCAGAGGTTTTTTGCTTTAAAGGGGAGGGGGAAACCACGCCTGTAATGATTCTTAGAGCATATACTATTATAACAGTTGGACAGGCTTAACGAAAATAGTGTGGTATGATAAGGCGGAATTTATCTACTAACCTACCAAATAACCTACCAATTATTAACAGGCTATCAACATTAGTAGGTTGACATGACTAAAATTAGTAGGTAGGTTTGCGTAAACCAATACCACAAAACAATGGCAACTTTCAGACGTGAATCGAATGGATACATCTATTTATATCATTGGATCAATCCTACAACTCCACTTAAGGTCTCTACTAAACTGAAGATAGAACTTACAGACTGGAATAAGAAGAAAGCAAGACCCAGGGACGTTAATGCTACTTACCTAGGAAGTAATATTATTGATGAAATGAAGAGATATGAGAATACTCTGGGAGAATCATTAATCAAATACCCTGAAGACTCTGTACAGGTTGTCCGACATGAGCTAGGCAAACTCCTTAACAATAGTTCTATAAAGGAGTATTCAGATTTCTTAGAGTACTTCAAGGATTTTAAGGAAAAGGCAAAGCAGGAAGAGCGCTCTAACTGGAAATCATACAATACTTGTTATAAGCACCTTTGTAAATATCAAAATAATAAGCCTCTCCCCTTCTCAGCTGTAGATATGCGATTCTATAACTCATATAATAACTATCTGCTATCACTCAAGTTAGCTGCGAATACCGTTGCTAACCAGTGGAAACTGATCAAAGCGGTCATGTCAAAAGCATTCGTTGAGGAATACCACAACAATGCTACATTTAAGCATTTTAAGCAGCGTATGGAGCAGGCAGACACTATATATCTTAGTGTTGGTGAGTTAAGTCGAATGATGAATAAGAAGCTCTCAGGCCATTTAGAGAAAGCTAGAGACTACTTTATTATTGGGTCCTTTACTGGGTTGAGGTTTGAAGATTGGAACCGGGTGAAGCAATCAACCATTAAAGATGGTACAATGAGTATACGTGCGACTAAGACAGGTGAGGTAAGCATCATTCCAGTGCATCCATATGTGCAGCAGATATTAGATAAGTATGAAGGCGTCCTGCCACCCAAACCAAGTAATCAGAAGATGAATGATTACATAAAGGTTGCTGCCATGAGAGCCGACATTAATGATGATATTGAAGTAAGGATAACCAGAGGCGGTAAGAAGGAGATTAGGACTGAAAAGAAACATGACCTTGTAACAACACATACAGCACGGAGGAGTCTTGCAACCAATCTAATATTAGAAGGCGTATCTCCTTACGTAGTTATGAAAGTAACAGGTCACAAGAGCCTCTCTAGCTTCGAGAGATATGTTAAGCTACGGGAATTGGAGGCTGGGATAGAGTTGAAGAGCTTGAGTTTCTTTAGTTAGCCTATAAACTTGCAAATCCTATTCCACCTAGTACAATAATACCTAAAGCAACTACTACCGATATTATAAACGGTATAGCAATCCAGGTGAGTAAAGTGTTTGTGGACTTTGCCACCTTCAAATGGTCTTCAGCAATGCTTATTTGTTTTTGGGCAACTTTTAACTGGAACTTAGCTAACTTTTCAAGATCATATTCCTCCTTATCTTGAGTTTCAGTACGGGGAGTTACTTCTCCAGACTTAACCGACGACTGAACGTTCTTAACCATTGCTTTTTTTGGAGTCATAGTTTTAGTTATTGTTGGTATCTTAAAGATAGTAAACTCTAACAAGTATTGTACTTTTCATAATCTATACGAGTGGAACTACAGAAGCTTGAAGTCTGTAAAGAGTTGAAGGGGTTGAAGTTTTTCAATTAATCAGAATACATCTTTATACATTTCCCCTCCATGTAATTTCACTAGACGTCTAAACGACTTTTCTAGTCGTTCAGGCATATCCCCTTCAAGAACATCACGAGGAACAATAATATTTTGAACAAAATCATAATTAAAGTCCTTTTCTTCAAAACTGTCAAAACGATTATTTTCCCAAAGGAAAAAGTAAATGCGGACAAATGTTATTTCACCTTCATACCATTGTGGCTGAAATACTATATTTCTAATATCTGCAATCCTTATAGAATCTATGTGCTTATAAGTTCTTTCACTGCTACTATAATAACTATCAATAATCATATTTGTACCTTGAAAATGAAAATCACTCGTGCCATCAAAGGCACCACCGATACAATATGATTCTAACTGTGTTTCAATCCATTCTTGAGTAGTGGTTATGTTGGATGAGCAAGAAGTCAATATAATCGCTAAGCATATTATGTACAAGTATTTCATAATGTTGTTATTAAAAGTGGGTATTAAATATAGTGATTATTTATGTATAGAAAATTTAGTAGGTAAATCCACAACTTATTCTACCATATTATTACAGACTTACCTTACAAACGGTATTAATAGTATATGCTCTAGGAATCATTACAGGCGTGGTTTCCTCTTCCCCTTTAAAGCAAAAAACCTCCGATCAATGAAGACCAGAGGTTGTTTTGGGTGGTGATTCAGCTGAGGCTATTCTATTCTGTTGATAACTTCCTGAAAATAAATATCATGCACTATCCCTAAATATGCGATTAGTAGGTTTATTGGTAGGTTTCTAATCTAAAACCCCTTCATT
>JAUUZQ010000184.1 GCA_030589895.1 Bacteroidales bacterium | reverse complement strand
T
Source organism: Bacteroidales bacterium (assembly GCA_030589895.1). Lineage (GTDB taxonomy): Bacteria > Bacteroidota > Bacteroidia > Bacteroidales > JAUUZQ01. Next base: position 5,073 of record JAUUZQ010000184.1, on the reverse strand, counting down.
ATCAGTTATTGGTATCATTCGTCAATATCAATTTCTGTATTAGTGATAATTTTCCATCTGGGATCGGTTATATATCCAGATGATTTTTTAAAAGTGTTTAGTGGTTGTCGAAAAAATTTCAAATTCAGGTCCTGAGAAGTCTTCCAGAGTTTATTCGCTAAACGCACTTCATTTAGCACCTTGTCAAAGATATATCCCAGTCTCTGAATTGTAGCAACTGAAAACAGCTTTAGCAGATCATGTTCTAATCTCTTCGGATCTATGCTCTCGGCCAACTCATTAAGTACAGTGCAGGTTCTGTTCAAGCCCCCAATTCGATTATTGTAATATACCAGATCCAATGCAGTCAATTCAGGAGAGGAGACTTTAACATATCCGGTTTCTGTTTTCCTCTTGTCCAGAAATTTTACCGGAATCGTTTTCTTGATTACATAGTTGATTTTTATTCCTTTTTTCCGGGTAGTAAATTGTTTTGTATTTGTTATTACAAAGAATTCTTGAGGTTGTTGATGTGCTGCGCCATACAATGCAGCTGCACTTAACAGGCCAACATAGTAAGGTTTAGCTATGAACTCCATCAAGTAATCGATGAATAAAATAGGTGGTAATATTTCCCTGGCATAGTATTCCGGTGGAATGATCAGGTAAAAACCTTTGTAAATGGATACCACGCGTCCTCTTTGGGATAGTCTTGATAATGATTGAATTATTGCATTCTCAGACCTCTCCGGAAAATCAGTAATGACCTCATCGTAACTGAAAGCTATCTTTCCCCTTGATTGTAATTGTTCAATCCAGGTTAAGATATAACTGTTTGTTTTACCAATGGTCATATGAGTAAAATATACATAAATATATTAAAAAAAGACAAATAAGTGAATAAAATACTCTAAATCTATTACTATATTTATTATGCAGTCGGTACCGAAATCCGGTACTATTCGCAAAAGAAATATATAGTGAAAAAACCAGTAGAGTTGACCACCTGATTATTCCGGGCAAATTGTACCACCCATCCGGCGCAAAGTGTGCCACCGTTTTTCCTAGCGGATTTGATCATTAAAGTAAATCATTTTTTATTGTTTCGATCCTTCTTATAGAGTCCCCTTCGAGATCGATTCTGTGAGCTTTCCCCTGATCTGTAGCAGATGAAGCCTGTAAAAATAGAAACTATTAAAAAGGTAACTGCCTCTTGAAACCTTCCTCTAAACAAATAAACGTTTCGGTGGCAGTTACTTCTTTTATGGATTGAATTTTTCCGACTATGATCTTTCTTAAGTGCTCGTTGCTGTTGGCGTAAACTTTAATAAAGAGTGAGTATTTTCCGGTAATATCATAACACTCCACAATCTCAGGTATATCTTTTATGCGCTTGAATACATCAATGTGTGTGGTGGTGGTTTCCAGGTTCATTTGTAAACCAATAAATGCCAAAGTTGGATACCCAATATTCTTTGAATCTATTTTTATTTCAGATCCTGTAATGATACCGGCTTTTTTCAAATTCCTGATGCGCTTGTAAATACCGGCACTTGTCATATGACATTCTTTCGCGATTTTTAAATATTGAGTGCGGGCATCCTTTATTAACAAATTCAGTATTGTTCTGTCTGTCTGATCCAGCTTATAATCATTAACACTCATGTTAGATAATGGATTGAAAAGTTAACTAATAGCTTAATGTTCCTAAAACGGTTATGAAAAGATACCAATATTGCAAATATAGCATATAAATTTAACCACTAGTAGATAGAAAGTTTAGTTTCCTTAAATTTGTCCAGGAAGATTCATATTATTTTTTAACCTAAACGAACCGACTATGAGCTCTGATGGAGTAAAGCACTACACCGATGCAGCAAAGCGTGCCATGGATTGGCATAGTGAAAAGAAAAGGGAAATTAAAAAACAACGTTTTGATACTATTGCAGTGCATGGAGTATATTCCATGCAAGAAGCTCTTGATTTTAATCAGGGTTCCATCATAGAACCTATTTACATGTCTACAAGTCAATCCTATCGCGATTCTGATGAAATGGAAGCAGCTTTAAGCTACCAAATCCCCACATGGTGTTATTCAAGAATAGCTAATCCTAGCATGTACTATCTGGAAGGAACCATTGCATTACTGGAAGGATATGGGACGGATGTTGAAACCAGTTGCATTGCCACAGCTTCCGGGATGGCAGCCATTCAAAGTGCAGTTGACCAGTTTCTTACCCTGGATAAGAATGATCCAGATAAGCCCATGAATTTTGTGGCAACTACACAGGTGTACGGAGGTACTTTTCAACAGTTTGCCGTAAGAAAAGAAGAAGAGAAAGGGATCGAATGGAGAAAGGTCACCCGTTCAAATGATCTGGATGATTGGGCCTCAAGAATTGATGAAAACACCCGCTTCGTCTATGGGGAACTTCCTAGTAATCCCGGTCTGGCGTTTTTTAACCTGAAAGCAGTTATTGACCTGGCACACAGCAGAGGTGTACCGGTAATTATTGATGCAACGGTAGCCACCCCTGCACTAATCAGACCTATCGCCCTTGGCGCGGATATTGTGATTCAATCTGTTTCAAAAACCATGACTTCCAGTGGATTTGGGATTGCCGGAGCGGTAATCTCAAGAAAGAATATTGATTCTAAGTATCTGCCACAGGAAGCAAAAGACGATTTTTGCACCTATCTGAAACTTCTGCCAAACAGAGACAATGGACCCACTATTTCTCCCATGAATGCGATTCTCACCCTGAATGACCTGAGAACAATCCGTTCAAAGGTTGATATAATGAGTCAGACCTCAATGAAAGTCGCCACTTTCCTTGAAAATCATAAAAATATTGAGCGGGTTGAATATCTTGGATTAAAATCGCATCCCCTGCACAAGCTGGCTTCTGAATACATGTATCTGGTCGATTCTGAACACGACGATCAATATGGGAAGCCCGTAAACAGATATGGTCATCTGCTTTCTTTCTGTGTGAAAGGTGGGCATCAGAATACACGAGATGTTTTTGATGCATTCCAAATGATCTGGAGAGCTACTGATCTGGGCAGGATAAAATCAGTGGCAACAATTCCAGCCATTTCAACACATTCACAACAAGGAGAAGAAGGACGGAAGGCTGCAAATATTCCTGATAATCTAATTCGATTAAGTATAGGGGCAGAGCATGCTGATGATATTATTGAGGATCTCAATCGTGCTCTTTCGGTCCTTGATGGAAAGAAGGTGTATACTACTGCTCCGGAATATTCAGCAGGAGGATCATCATCTGCTCTATTGAGAAAAAAGAGATGATCGCTGAAGCATATGAGAAACATCACCTGTTGTTAGAACCACATGGTTCTGTTGCCTGGGCTGGATTGAACAAAAGGAAGAGTTTTGCATTAATTTAAATAATTGCACGTGAAATATATTATCATACTTGGAGATGGGATGGCTGATTTGCCTCTTGAGAGTTTAGGAAATAGAACACCATTGATGGTAGCCAGGAAGCCCCATATAGATGATTTAGCTCAAAGGGGGAAAACAGGTCGTTTGATTACAGTTCCCGATGATATGCCTCCAGGAAGCGAAGTTGCCAATTTGAGTGTACTGGGGTATGATATTCATGAAGTATATGAAGGCCGGGCTGTGCTTGAGGCCGCAAGTATGGGCGTCTCTATTGAAGAGAATGATCTTGCTTTGCGGTGCAACTTAATCTGTATTGAGGATGAAAAGATTAAAAACCACTCTGCAGGTCATATCTCTACAGAAGAATCAAAGGTATTGATAGAGTCCTTACAGAACGAACTGGGATCTGATAAAGTGAAGTTTTATCCAGGCGTGAGTTACAGGCATCTGGTAGTAATAAAAAACGGAGTAAAGGATATAATATGCACGCCCCCTCATGATGTTCCAGGTACTCCATTTCAAGATGTCATGGTTAGAGGAATCGGTGCAGAAAGCAAGACTGCTGGTCTATTGAATTCTCTGGTACTCGAGTCGCAAAGAATACTGGGCAACCATCCCATCAATGAGGAAAGAAAAGCAAAGGGTAAAGATCCCGCTAATTCTATTTGGATGTGGTCACCAGGAAACAGGCCTAAAATGAAGACCTTTAAAGAACTATATGGTCTTGAAAAAGGAGCTGTAATTTCCGCAGTAGATCTGATCCAGGGAATTGGCGTTTATGCAGGTTTTAATGTGATAAAAGTGGAAGGTGCCACTGGATTATACACTACCAATTATGAGGGCAAGGCTAAAGCAGCAGTAGAAGCGCTAGAGGAGGTGGATATCGTATACTTACATATTGAAGCCAGTGATGAAGCAGGTCATGAGGGCAATGCACCATTAAAAACTGAGACCATAGAATACCTGGATCACCGTGTAGTGAAATATATTGTGGAAGAAACTGACAAGATGGATGAGGATGTGGCCATTGCCATCATCCCAGACCATCCGACCCCTTGTGCATTAAGGACGCATACCCGGGATGCAGTCCCTTTTGTAATTTATAAACCAGGAGAAATGAGGGATGCAGTAACTCACTACGACGAAGAGTCCGTTAAAGAAGGTGCTTTTGGGGTTCTGAAAGGAAATGAATTTATGAAGGCCTTTCTCTCGGGTGACTAGTTAATCGAAAACTGTTTCTGGATCAGTATTTTGCAGTTAGTTCCTTTTCCACATGATATTCCGAGTCGGAAATTGTCAGGGTAATTGCTTCTGCACCGTTGTTGATAATGCTTATGCTGCATACCGCTATACACTCTGTAAACACGTTTGTGGTTCCATGGATAACCTGACTCCAGATGAAATATATTATGAACCTGAAAAAAGTCCGGAATCTCTACTTGAGACTATAGCGGAAATTTGGGAGTAGGTCACAGGATTTATTGATTGATTTTGGAAAGCAATGACCTTTTATATCCATTAATGCTGAATTTAATTCTGCGCTATACTAAAGAATTCATAGTTTTACTTCTTTAGATGCAAAAGAAGAATGTTATGTTAGAAATGGAATATAAGAAATCAGTTGTTGTTACAGGTATAGGAGTATTTACTTCCATTGGTTGCAATCGGTTTGATTTCTGGGAATC
>JAUUZQ010000140.1 GCA_030589895.1 Bacteroidales bacterium | reverse complement strand
TTGAAAACAATTGATTAAATTGAACGTCCTTTAAACAAAAAATCATGAAAAAAGCAGGATTATTCACAGTACTGAGTATTGCCCTATTATTAATTACCACTAACATCTCTGGCATTGATCCCAACAATACCAGGTTACTTGCCCAACCAGCTATTAGTCAGGATCACATTGCTTTTATCTATGCAAATGATCTCTGGATTGCCAATGCGGATGGATCTCAACCAAGACGACTGACCATTGACGAGGGGGTTGAATCAAGACCATTTTTCTCACCAGATGGAAGCAAGATTGCTTTCAGTGCAGAATATGATGGTAATACTGATGTTTTTTTGTTGCCTGTTGAAGGGGGGATTCCCACAAGATTAACCTGGCATCCTGGTCGGGATATGGTAGCTGGCTTTACACCTGATGGACAAAATGTACTATTTCTCTCCCAGAGGGCGGTGTTCACCAATCGCTATGCACAACTATTTACAGTCCCGTTAAAGGGAGGATTTCCTGAAAAACTGGTGATTCCCAATGCCTTCCACTCATGTTATTCTCCTGATGGGACAGCCATGGCATATACTCCCCTTCTTGACGTATTCAAACAATGGAAAAATTACAGGGGTGGCACCATGTCGACCATTTGGATCTTCTCTTTCGAAGATCATTCAAAGAGTGAAATTCCCAAACCAGAAGGAGGGTGCAATGATATTGAACCCATGTGGGTCGGAGATGCGATCTACTTTCTCAGTGACCGCAATGGTGAATTTAATTTGTTTTCTTTCCATACGGAATCAAAGGAGATCAATCAAATAACACAGTACGATGATTTCCCAATTATCAGTGCATCTCACCACGGAGAGAAAATTATATTTGAGCAGTCTGGTTACTTGCACACCATTGATACTGGTAGCAGATCATCAGAGAAACTGGCAGTTGGAATCGCTACGGACCTTCTTGAATTGCGGTCCAGATATGTGAAGGGTGGTAGTTACATTCGCAGTGCTCATTTGTCACCTTCCGGAGCCAGGGCTGTTTTTGATTTCAGGGGAGATATCATCACAGTCCCTGCCGATAAAGGGGATCCCAGAAACCTAACGAAGAGTACAGGTGTTCATGAAAAACATCCTGCATGGTCGCCCGATGGCAAAAGCATTGCCTATTTTTCTGACGCTTCAGGGGAATATGAGCTTCACATCAAACCGCAGGATGGAAAAGGTGAAGCACGGTCTATGAAGTTAACCGGTAGTGGTTTTTACGGTGATCTGCACTGGTCGCCAGATAGCAAGAAGATTACCTACGTTGATAACGGAAGAAGCTATTATATACTTGATGTGGCATCAGGGATAGTTCATAAAATAGATACAGATGAACTGTATCAACCAGGCGCATTCAGGAATTGTCACGGTGCGTGGTCATCCGATTCAAAATGGATTACCTATACAAAATTAACAGCAACCAATTTCCAGCAAGTGTTCCTGTACTCGGTGGATGACAAGAAGTCCCACGCAATTTCAGATGGATTTAGCGATGCCACTGAACCTGTATTTGACAGGGGAGGCAAATACCTTTACTTTTTTGCTTCCACAGATGCAGGTCCTGTAGTGAACTGGTTTGATATGTCCAATGCAGACATGGAAATGACACGAAACATATACCTTGTGACGCTGCAAAATGAAACCCTTTCGCCCTTTGCCAAAGAGAGTGATGAGGAGGAGATAAAAGAGGAGAATGGTGAGAAAGAAGAAGAACCGGATACAAAGAAATCGAAAAAGAAGAAGAAAGACGAGAAAGGAGAAGAGAAGGAGGAGGTAATGATCCTGAAGATTGATCTTGAAGGGATCCAGAACAGGATCATTGATATCCCTGTGGATGCAGGAAGCTATTACGGGCTTGGATCGGCCAAGGAAAATGAATTGCTCTATATAGAAAGAAAGTCAGGGAAACGTACTCTTCATAAGTATGATATTGAGGAGAGAGAGGATAGTGATGTTTCTGAGATGGATTTCTATATCCTTTCAGCAGAGGGTAAAAAGTTGTTGTATCGAAAAGATCAGAAATGGGGTGTCACCGATGCAGGAGTCAAACCCGATCCTGAAAAAGGGAACATTAATACTAATGCTATTGAAGTAAAGATTGATCCACTGGCAGAATGGACCCAAATCTTTGATGAGGCGTGGCGAATCAACCGCGACTATTTTTATGATCCGGGTATGCATGGTGCTGATTGGCCTGCCATGAAAGAAAAGTACGCTCCCTTTTTGCCACACCTTGCCACCCGTAGTGACCTGAATCGTGTGATTATGTGGATGTGCAGCGAGCTGGGTGTGGGACACCACGGTGTGGGTGGAGGAGAAAAATTGGTCAATCCTGATAGAGTCAGTGGAGGATTGCTGGGTGCGGATTTTTCAGTGGAAAACAAACGCTACCGCATCACGAAAGTGTTTGAAGGATTGAACTGGAACCCACAGCTTCGCTCACCACTGACCGAACCAGGATTAAACGTAAAAGCAGGGGAATATCTGCTGGCAGTGAATGGTGTGGAGCTAACTACAGCTACAAATCTGTATGAACCTTTTGAAAACAGAGCTGGTAAGATCGTAGAGCTGACTGTAGGACCTAATGCCGACAGCGTTGGATCCAGAGAGATCCAGGTGGTTCCGGTTGAAAGCGAGTACTCATTAAGGAATCGAGACTGGGTGGAGGGGAACCTGAAAAAGGTACATGAAGCTACAAATGGTCAGGTGGCTTATGTATATGTCCCCAACACAGCCGGATTGGGTCATGAGTATTTTAAACGTTATTTCTTCCCCCAGGCCAATAAGAAGGCGATCATTATTGATGAGCGCTTTAATGGAGGTGGTGCTTTGGCCGATTACTACATTGATATTCTTCAAAGACCTTACCAGGCGCACTGGAACATGCGATATACCAATGATCTCAAATCGCCCAGTGCATCTATTCAGGGTCCGAAAGTGATGATTATTGATGAAACGGCAGGTTCAGGAGGGGATATGTTGCCATGGATGTTTCGGAAATTCAATGTGGGAACTCTGGTGGGGAAGACCACATGGGGTGGATTGGTAGGAACTCTTGGATTTCCCGAACTGTTGGATGGAGGCTATGTAACAGCTCCTAATGTGGCTATCTGGACTGAAGATGGTTTCGTGGTAGAAAATGTAGGCGTTCCACCTGATGTTGAAGTGGAACAGACCCCTTCAGAGATCATTAAAGGACGGGATCCACAACTTGAGAAAGCCATTGAAGTGGTCATGGAACAATTGGAGAAGAATCCTCCAAAGGAGCCTGTACGCCCACCTTACCCGGTTAGAGTCAGAAAATAATTGATTCATTTCCAGAAGTAACTAACATTATGGGTGGCTCGGGAAGTAACGATTTTGGACCAATGAATGCGATTGAAATTATAGATAAATATGCCTCTGAAGAAGCTGTATTTAAACACAAAGTTCTTATGATAACTATTAACAAATCCGCTTCTGAAGGAAGCATCTACGATGGTACGAGATTTTGCTGGAAACTGAGTCAAACAAAAATCAAAAAAGTAGATTATGTTTTAGCTGTTATACAGGGAATTATTGTAGGAGTTTTTGAACCGACGGAATGGAAAATTGCAACTTTACAAAACTTTCCAGAATTTAATCAAAATGTACCCAGTAGAATTGGTTTTGTTGGCAAGGAGGCGGACAAAGAAATAGTTAAATTATATATTAGAAAGAGAGTTCCCTCCATATATCGGAAAAGAGGTGCTGCAAACCCAATTAAATATAGCTTTTAAAGTATTCTTATAGTTGATTTTTGCTAGTTGGTGTATATAAAACCTGAACCAATATTTCTAAAGCCTTCACTCTCTATGAGTTTCCTAAAATGTAATTCTTCGTGTTGATAGATTTGTTGATTTTTCCAGGTTGGAATTCCAGAAGACTTGAGGTGCCAATTTGGCACCTCAAGTTGGGGAGGTACAAGATATGTGCCGATGGTTTTTTCAGAGTATGGTGTGATAATGCTTGCCAGCACTTTGAATAGTGAAAAAGCTATCCAGGTAAACATCCAGATCATAAGGATCTTTATCAAGATGCGAGAAATGCTTCTTACTCACAAAGATGTTCTGGTTCGCCTGGAGCAGATTGAGCATACATTATCTGGTTACGACGAAAAAATCAAACTTATCTTTGAATATCTCAAACAACTGGAAAAGACCAAACAGGAGAATTTGGAATACAAAAATCGGGAATCTGTAGGCTTTAAACAAAGGTAGAACAATCAGAAGTAATTCCAGCCTTGCTTTCCAAAGCTTCAGTGTAGGATTGCTAGCACCACCGAAGTAAATTGCAAATCCCGCGTACTCAATGTACTGTGGGATTTTCTTTTTTTCTGTTGACAGAAGTGTGGCCGGTTTTGGATCTACTCAAGATGCTTTAATTATCAAGGACTTGACTGATTTGTTTATGTAATTCAGGAATTTTATTCTTGATAACATCCCATACAATAGTGTAGTTCACACCCATATAATCATGAATTAATCGATCTCGCATTCCGGCCATGTTCTTCCACTGGATAGAACTCAAGTTAACTTTAAAGTCTGTTGGAATTTTCTTTGAAGCCTCTCCAATAATTTCAAGGCTTCTGACAACGGCTCTCTTTAAAGTTTCATTTTGCAAAAAAACGTCCATTGTTAATTCTTCTCCTGTAACGGATAGAATATATGTACATTCATCACGAATATGCTTCAGAAACTCAAGAGGCTCTTTATACATATACTACTTCATTTAAGATTACCGGACCTATATAAGGACTCAAACCATTTCTTGTAACTAATTCAACTTTTTCCTCGCTAAAGAGTTTTTCCAGGAAGTCATATGCGGCCATAAAATTGTCAAAATTCTCCATATCTGGTTCAAAATCAATCAAAATGTCAATATCGCTATCAATAGACTGCTCGTTTCTGACATATGATCCAAATAATCCAATGTTCTGAATTCCAAAACTTGAAATATCTGATTTGTGAGATTTAATTGTGCTTAATATGTAATTTTTGGTTATCATCATCTTTTCTCAAAATCAAAGATACAAATCTTTTAAATAGAACTTAAAGCCAAATATAATTTCAGTATTTGAAGTATGTTTCAACAGGCATGAAAATCCCACTAATGGATTTAGAGGCAAATTCGATACAGGAGTCAATTTTTTTAAACTGAGATAAATGATAAGAATGGAACATTCTTCAAGTATATTGGAGTAAATCAAAAGAGAAATTCTTCCAATTCAATTTTCGTGATGTGAGTTTATAAAAATAATCGGAGGGAATCACCGACTGTAAGGAGGTACTTCCAGGTGGCACCACATCTTGAAATATCGTGAAACGATTAAGACAAGTATTTCTTGTAAAAGGCATTAATTATTCTTAATATTACATTAAGAGTCAATTTTTTACCAAAAACCCCAAACCCATGTTTAAAAAAGCGACATTATTAAAAACCTCAGTTTTAATAGCTTTTCTAGTTTTTTTTACCTCAGTTTTTTCAATTGCATATGGTCAAGTTAAAAAAGGACCATACCTAATTTATGAAGATACGAATACTGCTATGAAGGTTGTTTGGCAAAATTCCACAACTTCAACTGACATAATCAGCTGGGGAACCAGTACTTTTTATTCTGATGGATCTGCCGAAAGTTATGAATATGGTTTAGATCATCAACACGCCTATGTTATAAACGGTCTTATCCCCGGAACAAAATATTATTACCAGGTGGAATCAACCGGATCTTTTTATAGTGGTTCATTTTTTACAGCTCCCGATGCATCATCTGCTTCGTTGAAATTTCTTGCCTATGGTGATACCCGTTCTTTTCCTGAAGATCACAACCTTGTAGCTCAGGAAATAATTTCAGTCTATACAGCTGATCCTGAATATCAAACCGTTCTTATTTCTATGGGAGACCTGGTGAATGATGGAGATGCAGAACTTGATTGGGCAGAGCAGTTTTTTGAAACGGGTCTTCCATACATTAATTCAATGTTTGCTAACATTCCCTATCAATCTGCAATGGGAAACCATGAAGGCAGTGGAGTATTGTTCCAAAAGTATTTTCCTTATAATTTTCAGGCAGATCGATATTATTCTTTTGAATATGGACCAGCCTTATTTCTGGTGTTGGATCAATATGTTTCTTATTCACCAGGATCAGATCAATACATTTGGTTAGAGAATGAACTTGCCAATACAAACAAAGCCTGGAAAATTATTTATTATCATGAACCGGGGTGGACTGCTGATGGCGGACATGAAAATAATACGGATGTTCAGAATTATATTCAACCACTTTGTGAAGAGTATGGAGTACACATTACTTTTGCCGGTCATAACCATTTATATTCGCGCGCTGAAGTAAATCTAAACAATACCATAGTTCAGCATATCACAACAGGTGGTGGTGGGGCTCCTCTTGTTGATCCTGATCCTAGTTATCCTTTTATTGTTGCTACTTCTAAAAGTTATCATTTTTGTAAAGTCAATATTATTGATGAGAACCTGATGGAGGTTGTTGTGATTGACAAAACCGGTGTTGAAATTGACCGGTTCTCAATTGATCAAACATTTAACCCAAATCCGACAGTTAGCATTACAGATCCTTTAAATAACACTAATTACGAAAGTGCACAACAAATTACAATTTCTGCAAATGCAGAAGATTCAAACGGAACTATTGCAGATGTAGCGTTTTTTGTTGATGGAGAATCTGTTGGAACAGTTGATACCTCTCCCTATTCTGTTTCTTGGACAATTCCCGCAAATGGAATATATTCATTAACAGCAAAAGCAACAGATAACCAGAGTGCTTATAAAATCTCTTCTGCAATTAGCATTACAGTTGGAGATTTTGCTGGAATAGCGTCGTCTCAAATTATTTCTGGAAATGATGATGTGGAGGAGGCTGTCAACAATGGGACAATGTACATAAGCAGTACAGATATTGAACTTGTTTATGATGAGTATAATGATACAGGTAACCAAATTGTGGGCTTAAGGTTTACTACTTTAGGTATTCCTCAAGGAGCAATAATTAATAATGCCTATATTCAATTTACTGTGGATGAGGCAAGTACTTCTGCTACAGATCTTACCATAGTTGGGGAGAAAAGCGATAATTCGTCAGAATTTACTACCTCCCCCTTTAATGTTACAGGTAGAAATGTAACAAGCGCATCGGTAAATTGGATTCCGCCTGCATGGAATACGGTAGGAGAAGCTGGTACAGACCAGCAAACACCTGATTTATCAAACATCATTCAGGAAATTGTTGACCTGCCTGCTTTTTCTTCTCCAAGTGCAATTTCACTTTTCATTTCAGGAACAGGAACAGGAAAAAGAGTTGCTGAAGCTCATGAAGGAGATGCGGGTTCTGCTGCAATTTTGAACATTAATTATTCATTTGGAGGGTTTAATAGTTCACCTGTATTTGAATCAGATCCAGTTGTTGAAACCGACGCTATTCAAGATTTACCTTATTCCGGTTCAATTGCCGACAATGCCTCTGATCTGGATGGTGATGATTTAACTTTTTCTAAATCTAACGGTCCGGCGTGGCTAACTATAGATTCTAACGGCTCATTAAGCGGAACCCCTTCCGATAGTGATGTTGGATCGAATTCATGGGAAGTCCAGGTTGATGATGGCTATGGAACTGTTTTTGGGAATCTTCAAATAAATGTGATAGATCCATCAAATATTATTTATTGTAACTCAAAGGGATATGCTATAGAAGAATGGATAGCAGGAGTCAAAATTGGGAACGATGGAAATACTTCCGGGTCGTCTGGTTCTATCGGTTATGAAAATTTCAGGGGCTTAGCTCTCTTTAATGTAGAAGCAGGAACCACTTATGATTTGTTGCTGGAACCGGAATTTTTATCAAGAAGTAAATTTCAGTATTGGGGAATATGGGTTGATTTTAATGTAGATGGTGATTTTGATGATCCGGGAGAAAAATTATATTCTTCCTCTAAAAATAAATCAGTTGTTTCCGGAACCTTAACGATCCCTGATGTTTCTTCTATTCAGACAAC
>JAUUZQ010000196.1 GCA_030589895.1 Bacteroidales bacterium | reverse complement strand
CCGAAGTGCCATGGATTAGATCGATTCTGTTATTTGATGCTTTAGGCGATCGAATTAAAAGTTGCGGTGGTACTGTAAGGTTACCGCTATGAATCGATAAGGACTGTTCAGGGGATAAACACCATTCAGAATATCAGCGTTCGGATTGTAAGGATAAAATCAAAATTGAAGAAGAACCAGGAAAGGAATATTCTGATCCACCCCCGGAATGGATTGCGGAAAAATGATGTGACCGCAGTTCCACATTTTTTAAGCATCCAAATTCCCCGACTGGGGATTTTTTATTTGGGTGCATCAGACAAAATGCTTGTATTCGTTCCCAGTTCTGGAGTTTCTCTATTTTAGATAGGAGGCTAATCTCTCCTTGGCTTTGTTATAGCCATCTTCATTCATTGCTTTTTCTCCAATTCTTTGTCAACTGTTATTTAATATTTGATATTGAAAACTCCCCCTTTGATTATGCTTCTCTTTCCACTTCCTAATTCTATTTCCTCCGTTTTGATGTATTTTACCCAAGCATGATCAGCTTTCTCCGCCAGATAGAGGAAAATGCGCTTTTCCTTGTATACTTAATGCAGATATTCCACCCGGATGCATGGATAAGTTGGCCTGATTTTGAAGAGCAAAAACAACTTTGAAATGAGTAAGCATTGGAAAAGCAGCATTAGAGACCTTTTTTGTATTGGGTGTTATTTGTTGGATGAATAGTTTGATGTAGTCGCTGTTTTGATTCATAACTGCCACTGAGATGATTTTCAAAAAGCTGAATGATTTTTGATTTATCCAGCTCTGCTTTTGTTTCAGTTTTCATATCCCTTAAATCAATAAAAAAATTGGAGAATATACCGGGCATATCTGTAACAATATCGGTATTCAAGAAATGGGTATCGTCATATATGCAATTATAAGCTCCCCTGCTTTTATCGATTATGAAAGAGACCTTTTTTAAATTAGTAAGAGTTGTCGATCTTTTACAAGTTTCTATACACTCCGAATCGATGCTCTTTTTTTCACATCCAATAAGCTGATGAAAGAAACATTGACGGCTGGTCATCAGTACAATTGGATGATAGATGCTGTAGTAGAGCTTAAAATCATCAGGCTTTTTAATACTCCTTATCTGCTGTCTGTTAATTTCATTTGAAATAAATGAGCCTGAGCAGTTGAATTTTTCTTTTAAACATAACAGGCTATAAGAATTAACAACATTCAAATATGGGCCTGCTATCCAGGAGATTCCCAGTTTGTTCGCCTCGTAGGCTATTCCTGTATTATTCGTTACAAAAAGTTTTGGTTGCACTTGTTGAAGCAATTCCACCGCAGCATTGTAGTCTTCACCTATTAACCCTGAAGGAAACCAGGGAATTACATGGCTGTTTTTTTTAAACAAATCTATAAGATCCGAGGATCTGGTATTTAAGCCATCCGGAAGTTGAAAATAGATATCTGCCGAGCTCTCATTGCAAAGATCCAAATCTTTCTGAGAGGAGATTAATACAGAAATAGTGGCTTTAACTTTTACGTCTCTTTGCCCTTTTAAAACCGGAGTCTCAATGGGAGGGTATGTCTCTTTTGAATCCTTCAGGATGTATAGAATCCGATTCTTAAGTGAGGTGAGTTCCTTAAAAGGAATATATAGATCGGGCTGAAGATTAATCAATTCTATCTGCTCTATAAAGTATTCTGATTCATTTATGGGTTTAAATTTCCCCAATATCATCTTTCGATCTAATGGTATTGTACCTTTGGTCACAAGATCCGTTTCTGAAAAGAGAACAAATGAAGAGTCGGGTGTTTCTATTCGCACTTTCAAAGGGGTGCCGGCTTTCCCCGAAATAGTTATTGCTAGAGGGGCTTTTGCTACACTTAAGAGATCAATTCTACTTTTAATAAACGACCTGGTTTCTCCCGTTTCTGCATAAAATTCTTCCTCTGCTTTTTCCTTTGCTTCGTCGGAAATGCCCCTGTTTGTTTCAGCTAAATGAGTCGCCGAGTTATCCCGGGGATTATCAATAAACATATTTTTATTAATATCCCCCTTTAAGAAGGCATTTGAAAAATCCCTGTTAAATACCTTATAAAGGTCGCTCTTGTCGGAACTTATATAATTATTTTCATACAAGCTCTGAAGCTGTTTCCTATAGGAGCTTACCACTATATACACGTAATGAAACTTTTTTATTCTCCCTTCAATCTTAATTGAGTCAACCTCTGCAATGGATAATTCTCTTAAATCAGAGTAGGCTGAATTATCTTTAAGATTAAGTGGGAAATCGACTCCCTGTGGAGTTGTTATATACTGGTCTCTGCAGGGCTGACTACACCGGCCTCTGTTTGCTGAGTTTCCCCCATGAAGAGAACTCATATAACAAAGTCCCGAATAAGAGATGCAGTATGAACCATGAACAAACACTTCCGTTAAGACATTGATATTATGCGCGGTAGAAGTTAATGCCTTTATCTCATTCATATTTAATTCCCGCGAGAGATTAACCCGGGAAGCATTCAGTTCTCCTAAGAATTTTATCTGTCCCTTATTATGCGTTGTAAGTTGTGTCGATGCATGTATTTTCAAACTCCCAAAATAGCTGGATAAGAGATAGAACAATCCCAGGTCCTGAATAATTACACCATCTATACTTGTATTAATCAGTTTGTTCAGCAGATGTATAAGATCAGGAATTTCACTCTCAACGATTATGATATTAAGGGTAATAAAAACCTGACAACTGTTGCGATGGGCAACTCTTAAAATGCCATTTAAGTCCTCAAAAGTTATATTTGCTGCCCGGTTTCGTGCATTATATTTATTCAGACCACAGTATACAGCATCTGCCCCTGACACAATAGCCGCTTTTATAGAATCTATATCTCCTCCTGGCGCTAGTAATTCAATTCTTCTTTTCATTATTCAGACGACTAATTGGTCTTTTGGACCAGGAAATTATCCTTTTATGGAAAGAAAACGCATCCTAATTCAGGTGCTTTATCATAGCACCAGGTGCTAACTAAAAGTCGAAAAAATTAACAACAGCACTTGCAATATCAGGATCGTCCATTCTTCCTATTACAGCATAGTTTTTAATTTCATCATTGATTTCAATTTGCTTTGTTTCTCCCTGGTAGGCTTCAAAAAAATTCTCTTTTTTTCTGCGGCCCATGTTTCCGGAATGTAATAAATAGACATCGGCGGCTTCCTCAACAAAAATGCCAGCGTTACTTCCATTACCGTCCCATGAGATGCTTATAGACCCGGTATATGGAAGATTTCCACCTCCATACTTCCAATTTCCAACAAAAAATGCATGCTTGTGGGATTGAATATTGTCCTGGTAGTAGTACCATTTCTTAATCGTTATATTATGATTTACCAGGACATCTATATTGACTTTGGGAATGTCAACACGCCGCATTGCAGTATCAGGCATTAGCACTGCTAATCTCTTATTCAATTTATGCTGAAGGGACAATATCCTCTTACTATCTGTTATTATATGCATGGCTGAAATTATTGATGGAAAATTAAGGTAGTACAGTTTGAGGTTTGCAATGTACGGAACTTAAACAGGTAGAGCTAACTCCCTTAATAATTTAAAGAGAGAAAAGAACGAGAAGGTCATTATTGTTGCACCCAACAGTAAGGAAAAATAATAAGGGTTCATGAGGATCCTGTGTCCTGATCCTTACCTGGAATTAATACGGAAATCAAGCTATTGCAGAATATCCCCAAATATGACGAAGAACCAATGTAACACTGGAATCTCACATTGAATAGTATTCATTTAAGGAGCTCATGTCTCGAACTTATTTATGAGAGTTAAACAATAGCAGCTTAGGCATGTGTTGATAACGTAATTGATTTCAATTCACTTATCCGCTAACTTGGCTAATAGGAAGATATAGATTCATGAACTACCGAATTGAAAAAGTCCTGGCCTTTTTATTCCTGTTGGTTGTATTGCTTTTAACATGGTATCTATTCCTGATTGATGACTTTGTGATTGAAAGCGAAGAAAGAATTACAGGGGTATTCGCCTCACTGGCAATGGGATTTGGGATATTCCAGTTTTGG
>JAUUZQ010000198.1 GCA_030589895.1 Bacteroidales bacterium | reverse complement strand
TCTCTTGGTATTGCACAAGTAAGGATTTATGTGGCGGGACAGAATTTATTAACCTTTACAAAATACAGCGGGCTTGATCCTGAAATAGGAAACTTATACAGTGACCTTAGTGCAGGAATCGACCTGGGAACTTACCCACAGGTAAGGATTATGCAGGTAGGAGCAAAGATTGTTTTTTAAGCTTTTAAAAATCAAAAAAATGAACTGAATTCCGAATCGAGATGAGCTGTACCTGACTATTAAAAAAAAAATTACAAACAGATGAAAAAAATAAGTCTATATTTTATAATTGCCCTGAGCATATTTGCTATGGGGTGTCAAGAGGACTTTCTTGAAAGGAGACAACCGGCCGAAATCAGCCTGGATGCGTTTTATATTGACGCAGAGGATGCTGAGATGGCTATTGTTGCTTGTTATGCACCGCTTCAGTGGCCCTATTATGTTTCTCCATTAATGCTGCCGGATATGATGTCGGAAGATGCCGTAAAAGGAAGTACTTATGGGGATAACTCTCTTGATTGGAATGAAATGATTGAATTTAAGGGAGTAACATCAGCCTTGGTTGTTGCCTGGAAATGGAGAACCATATTCAAAGTTGTATTTAAATGCAACCAGGTATTGAGTTATGTACCGGAAATTGAGATGGATGAAATCCGCAGAAATCAAATACTTGGCGAAGCATATTTCCTGCGGGCCTATTCCTATTTTGAGTCTGTGGTATCATGGGGGAATGTCCCGATAATAATTGAACCGCTGGAAAATTACTATATAACAAACAATACCAGTGAAGAGGTATGGGCCCAGATTGTAAGCGACCTTGAACAGGCTATCGAGCTTCTTCCTGAGAAAAGCGAATGGCCGGAAGATCAGATTGGAAGAGCTACAAGAGGAGCTGCCCTGGCATTATTGGGAAAATCCTTTCTCTACCAGGGTGAATTTCCTGCGGCAGAAACTAATTTTGAAGCATTGATCGAATCAGATGAGTATGTCTTGCCAACTGATTTTGGTTACGCATTTTCTCTGGAAGGAGAGAATGGCAGCGGCTCAATATTTGAATTACAATTTGCAGAACTTGGCGAGGATGCTGTTTATGATGCAGAAGGTAATTTTATTTCTAAATTTCAAGGACCAAGAGACGTTACAGGATGGGGATTCAACCAGGGGACTTTTACACTTCTAAATGAATTTGGCTATTATTCTATAGATAACGAAACCCTTGACAAACTATCAAATTACAGATTAACCGGCATGGATTTTCAGGAATTGGCAGGTAAAGTTGGAGCTTTATCGGGCAATCAATATAATTCTTATGAAGAGTTAGAATCAGCCCTTGCAGGAATCTTAACCGTCACTGAACTATCAAATAGCATTTATGTGGTTCTCCGGTCTGCTTTCAAACCAACAGATCCAAGATTTGAACACACATTTATATTCCTGGATGAAACAATAGAAGGTCTCTATATTGATCCAAATATTGCAACTGATCACTATACAGGAATGTTCAATAAAAAGGCTTTCATAGCTGATATGCCCGATATCTGGAGAATGGCTCCGGTAAATGAACGAATCATACGCCTGGGTGATATTTACCTGATGTATGCTGAAGCCGCAGTCCAAAATGGCAATTCGGCTACAGCAAAAACCTATTTAAATATGGTTAGACAAAGGGCATCAGGTGGCAGTGCGCTGAGCCTGGATGATTTTCCGAATTATACTGATGGTTACGGAGTTCAGTATGAGGATAACGGGGAAGATTTGCTTCGGGCAATTTATAATGAGCGACGCATTGAGTTGGCTTTTGAACATCACAGGTTTTGGGATCTTGTAAGAACCGGACAGGCTGCGGAAGTTTTAGGTGAATTCGGATACAAGGAGGGAACTCATAATCTATTCCCTATTCCTCAGGGAGATATCGACCGTTCAGGAGGTGTTTTAAAACAAAATCCAGGATATTAAATGCAATAAATATGAAACGAGCATTAAAATTATTTTTAGAAATTTTTACAGAAAGGGATAAAAGTAATTTTATGAGATCTCCAAACAACCATAAAAAATTTATTTACGTATGAAAAATAATATAATATATCTAATAATTCTTGTCTCGCTGGCATTTACTGCCTGCAACAAGGACCTCATTGATCCGGAAGCAGCTTTTGAAGCCAGTGAGACCTCTGTAGTAGTTGGACAAGAGATTGTTTTCACGGTAACCGGATCAGGAGATTTTTGGTCATTTTGGCCAAAAGGGGACAATGAAAGTATGAATGTTGAAGAGGATGTATTTCGATATGCTTACACAACACCCGGAATTTATAATGCTAAGATCATTGCATCTAATCTCAATGAGGATGATTTATCGTTGAAAAGAGATTCTGCGGTAATTCAGATTACAGTTGCTGATTCTGAGGAAGGTAAACACACCAGTTTTTCAGAATATAAATTCATCCTGAAAAAAGTCTTCACAGGATTTGAAGATAAACCAACGATCAAGCTATATATAGATGGAGTAATCGAAGGAAAGCAGGTGACAGTCGAAGTTCCGTTTTCTACACAATTAGATGCTCTCAAAGCAATTTATGTGGTTCCCACAAGTTCTTCAGTCTATGTTGGGAATGACTTACAGAATTCAGGTTCTGCTTCGAATGACTTCACCAATCCGGTGGAATACAACATCATTTCAAATGACGGAACTGAAGTGATAAGCACTGTTAATGTGGTGAAACTTCCGATATCAGATAATACCAATCTTTTATCTTTTGATCTCGGGGGACTTCCCGCTGGTGTTAGCTCTGTTGTTGAGAATGATGGAAGCACTTTTAATGTAATTCTTAGTGATTCCATTGATCTGAGCTCACAGAAATCAAAATTTGTAATTTACACATTTGCCAGAGCTTATATTGATGATGTTGAGCAGACCACTGACAAGACCCTTGCAGATTTCAGCTCAGGAGCAGCTTTTACTGTAAAAGCAGAAAACGGTTCAGAATCTGTATATGATATCAATGTTTTATTTACACCCGGTTTTACAAGATTCTATTTTGGAGAAGATAATTCTTTTGTGTCAGAGGGATATTACAATTCAACAAAGGATACGATCTTTGTGGATGCTCCTTTAGGTTATGCTCTTTCATCACTTACAGCTTCTTTTGATGTTGTACCTTATGATTGTGAAGTCAAGATTGGAAGTGTTATCCAGGAGTCAGGAGTAAGCGTAAACGATTTTTCTTCAGCTGTAAATTATACGCTTATGGGTGATGTTGCTAAAGAAATAGTTGTAAAAGTGGTTCAGTAGTCAGGGGCAGGCTTTTTAAAGATTGAAGCCGAGATTTTCCAGACTGTGAAATTCATTGATGTGAATGGCATTGAATCCTAAATCTTTTGCTGCTTTTATATTATGGATATTGTCATCGAGAAAGAGCGTTTCTTTTGCTTCAATCTGAGCATTTTCGAGGACATATTTATATGCTTCCGCATCGGGTTTATGATATCCTATTTCATGTGAGTAAAAGCATTCTTTGAACAGTTCTTTCATTGATATTCCCCCGTTTCGCTGAAAGAGTTTTTCAAATACAGGGGTATGCAGAGCGCTGGTATTGCTGAGAATGTAAAGGTCGAATTTTGATTTAAGTTTTTTAATCAGCTCAATTCTTTCTCCGGGGATATCGATCAGCATGGCCAGCCAGGCCTTGTCGAATACAGAATCTTCGAACATAACCCCGGTA
>JAUUZQ010000183.1 GCA_030589895.1 Bacteroidales bacterium | reverse complement strand
CCATCCTCTGAAAATCCTTGTATTCAAAGCTCATTCCGAATCTTCCATAGCTAAAATTTATCGAGGAGTATAAACCATAGCGGGCTGATGGATTATCAATAGTGAATGGAGATATCCCATCCTCCAGATTATGGGCAAATTCAAAGCTATAGGAGAAGAAAGAAAGAAACCCACCATTGGCGAGCAATGAATAAAAGTTATCTATTATCGAAGAGTTGGTGTTCCGCATAAGAATGAATCCAAGAGTTTGTCCATAATAACTTATTCCGGACTCAATAGCCTCAACAAGATCAGAGCGACGATCCTCCTCGGGAATTATCGGCGGAAGTTCATTCGTCAACATATTGCCACGCAATGCTTTTATATAGACATGCTTCCCATGATACTTTCCGGAAACACCCCTGATATCTTTGTAAAACCCGTAGCGAACTCTGTATCCCTCATCCTCAAATACTGATCCCGGAATCTCGTATGCTCTGAGTAACAATCCATTTCCTAATATCTCATTGAAATTTCCAATCTTTATATCTAAGCCATTCTTGCGATACTGAAGTTGATACTGACTTATTTTATGATATGATTTTGCATTGGTCTGACTGAGAAAATGCTCATAACGAACACTGGCATTGATTGCTTTATACCTGTAGCGCAAATTCAACTGATCATAATGTGTGCTCAGGTTATTTGGATCCGTCTCCGGAAGATTCCCCAATTGATATTCCAGAAGATTGTTTCCTGACAATTGCGCATTAAGCTCCCCTGCTGCTATCAATAATAGAAAATAAAAAATAAAGCTGCGCATATCAGAGAATATTACAAGCGCTTATTAATTTCACTTCTGATCACTTTTTCATCTCCGGGTCTGAAACCTTCATGTGTATACACAAGTTCTCCATTGCTGTCTATAATCAGAAGCGTAGGAACCGATGTGACATTCATATCTGTCATCGCCTCACTATTGATATCCCTCAGAATCGGGTATCCGATACCCATGGATCTGACAAATGGAGAAATTTTCGATTGATTTCTGGGTCCGTCTATACTAATTCCAACGAAATTCACGCCTTCACCCTTTAAGTCCTCAGCAATTTTATTCAATTCCGGGATAGAACGAATACAGGGTTGACACCACGTAGCCCAGAAATCAATTACTGTAAGTTTTTCTCCTTTGACATCTTCAAATTGTATCCAGTCATTCTTAAGATTCTGCAATTGAAAAACTGGCATTTGTGCAAATATATTTACGCTAAAAAAAATTGAAAGTACGATGATACCAAGTATAATATTCCTCTTCATATTGCCATTGATTAATGATGGTTTTGCATTTTGTCGCAATTCAAGGAACAACCTTACAGATCAAAGTGATTTCTTACAGGGCCCATGAATAAACAAATGTTGATAAAACACTATTTTTTCCATAGATATAAATCTTACTTTTGCTTTAAGAAAATTCAACTTAAACTATTGAAAATGAAAAAAATCGGATTAGTACTCATAGTAGCTGCAATGTTAGGATCATGTTCTCTTTTTGAAAAACCATCTATGACTCAGGAGGAAATTAACGCTATTGTTGCTCAAAATCAAACACTTACACAGCAATTGGCTACAGCAGAGGAAGAAGCTAATCTTCAAAGCATGAAAGCTATTGAGTGTGCAAAAGTGCTGGAGGAGTTACAAAAAGAGGAAGTAGTAAGTGCAAAGGGAATGTTTTATGTAATTGCAGGAAGCTTTAAAACGCCACAATATGCTGAAGATTATTCCAAAAAAATGAAAGAAATGGGTGGTGAAGGCGCTATTGTAAGCGGACCATATGATTTTAATTTGGTATCATTCAGCTCACATGCTTCTCTGCGTGAAGCTTTAAATGCCATGGAAACGACCAGGACAAACATTGCATCGGAGGCGTGGGTTTACATAAATAAGTAATATCCATAAGCCGGGATCCAGCAACCTGATTTAAATAACATTTCAACTACTGCCTGTCATAATGAACAGTGGTTGTAATTCGAAACTTTTAAAGTGAGGCCTTAGTCGGGCTGCGTTATAGTGCTTTTTCACATCCACGAATTTACTGGAATTGGTAACCACATCGACTGGTGCGTTATCGTATCTGCCGTTTCTCAGTACAACCAATCTTCCATGTATCCCTTTCAGAACAAGATCAAGGGCTAAATTTCCATATGCCATTGGTACAATGGAATCGATAGCATCAGGATCACCTCCCCTAACCAGGTAACCCAATTGCTGATTAATTACATTCACTGCATTGCCATTATTAAATTTCGGAGACAGTTCCTTAATTTTATCAGATACCGCTACACCGATCCCTCCAAGTTTGACATGACCATAAGCATCTTTTTCATGGCTCTGCATCATCATATCTTTCATTCCTTTGAATGTAGCACCTTCAGAAACCAATACAACAGAATAATTACTTGGATTTTGTTTCCTGTCTTCAATAAGAAGCTCTGTCAATTGCTCAATATCAAATTTATGTTCCGGAATTACACACCTGTTTGCCGCCCCTGCCATAGTCGGGAGCATAGCTGTAAAGCCTGAATATCGTCCAAATACCTCCAGAACAAGGATCCTTTCATGAGAACCTGCAGAAGTCCGCAAAGTATTTGTCATATTAATCGTCCGCGTTACACAGGTACTGAACCCAATGCAATAATCGGTTCCGGCTACATCATTGTCCATTGTTTTTGGAATGGCAATTACCTTAAATCCTTCACGATACAGTCTTACTGCATAACTCAATGTATCATCACCACCAATGGGAATAAGATAATCGATTCCCAAAAATTCAAGATTCTTTATTACTTCCGATGTAATATCATTTATCTCTTTTTTAAAAGTACTTTGCAAATGAGCAGGAACATCAATCTTACCTACTTTACTTGGATTCATCCTGGAAGTATGTAGAAAAGTCCCTCCCGATCTTCCGGCTTTATTAACAAGTTGCTCTGTTAGCACAGTATAACAATCGCTATTATCAGCTTCTTTATCTCTGATAATTTCCATTACTCCGGCCCAACCCCGTCGCAAACCAATCACCTGATAGCCCTCACGCAAAGCACGAATGGTTATTGCACGTATAGCAGGATTCAATCCCGGAACATCTCCCCCGCCGGTGAGTATACCTATTGTTCCTTTATTCTTGATATTTGCCATGCTCTTTTTTCTTTTAAATATAGGGGATATTGAGGGGAATGTCAAGGTAAAGGGAAAAAGGGGCCGTCTCAAAAAGTTGAAACTGCCCTTTTTATGTGTATCTCCCTAAAGGAGAATTGCCAAATATTAGATTCTCAAAGGCTTAAAATTTCTTATGATTCAGCCTCTTCATAATAAAATTAAGCTTTGCTTACATTTCCCAGTTCAATATCTTAAAGAAATCATAAGTTTCAGGATCTTTCAGATACTTTTTTGCTGCACGGTAATCCTCTTTTGTAATAAAATGAAGATTGTTTCTGAATATCATCTGAACACGCTGTGAATTCACATCAACAAGGCGAGGTTTCACCTTGCCATTCTCATCCTCAACATCTTTCAAATAAAGCGGTCGAATCTCTTCACGGTCAATCATAACCATACATCCGGTGTCTCCTTCCATATATAATTTATAAACGCCCAGACCCAATCTTGTTGCATAAGCCAAATCATATGCAACCGGACGACAGCAGCGGAGCTCATATCCCATCTCATTCGGACGACTCTTAACCACAATTCTCAGGTTCTTTAATTCCTGTTGCACCAGCATGTTGAAAATATGTGACTTACTCACATTACCCAGTTCAGGATGTCCATGGTCATCATAAGTGAAATTGATACCTGTATCAATAATCTCCTGATCATTCATGAAATGAAATACACCCTCACTGATAATTGCCACACCATAATCTATCCCTAACAAACGCCTTTTAACCATAGAGGAAATAACCAACTTCGTTATTTTATCGAAAGTGAGTTTAGTTTTATTAAACATCTCAGGAATAATAATCATAGGATAGTGCGTTGAGGTACCTATTCCCAATGCAAGGTGACCAGCCTCTCTGCCCATGGCTGAAACCACAAACCAGTTGCCACTTGTTCGGGCATCTTCATATATAGTAGTGGCAAGACGAACACCCTCTTCCTTTGCTGAATGATATCCAAATGTTGGAGCACCTTCAGGAAGTGGAAGATCATTATCAATGGTCTTTGGAACATGTATGTTTTTTACATCAAGCTTCATTTTAACCAAAAATTTTGAGAGTCTGTTTGCAGTCGAAGCAGTATCGTCACCACCAATAGTCACCAGGAGTTTGACATTGTATTTCTTGAAAAAATCTACTGTAAATTCATCATCTTTCGGCTTGTATCTACTCATCTTTAATGCAGAACCACCCCGACTATAAATTTGGTCAGCGTAATCAAAATCAAGATATTCAAATGATGGCTCTTCAGCAAAAAGACTTTTATATCCACCATTTATTCCCAGAACATTGAACCCGTTATTGATAAAAACCTTAGTTACGGAACTTACTACTGTATTAATTCCCGGTGCAGGACCGCCGGCGCAGAGTATTGCAACTGCATCTTTCATATTAGCCATTTTTAAGTATTAAAGTCTTATTTATTTCAATTCACAATTTGAAATGGCGAAAATACACAAAATTGAAAAATAAACAGCCTTGAAATGTTCTAAATAACACATCTCTCCCTCACAAAAGAGCTATCTCCCTTCCAAAAACGGGAATAATAATGCTTCATATATTATATAGTGCCTGCAAGAATCGAGTTAGCGAGCTCAACGAAGTTAAAACTCTGCAAAAGTATCACAATACTTAAACTCCAGACATCCCCTCACAAGTTAATTGTCCCCCTCTTACTTCAGCACTTTCACTTTTCGCTATGTACTTCTCACATATATTTTGTATTTTTGCAACTCATTTGCAAATTACTATGAATCCGGAAACACTTTTACAGGATCAGGGGCTAAGTAAAACAAAGAACAGGTTGAATATCCTTAAGCTGCTCATGCGTACAAATGTACCACTTTCAGGAAAGGATATATGTGAGAAACTAATATTAAAGTGCGATAAATCAACTGTCTACAGAACTCTGAATTCTTTGTTCGACAAGAATATGCTCCAACGTGTTATCATCGATCAT
>JAUUZQ010000048.1 GCA_030589895.1 Bacteroidales bacterium | reverse complement strand
TACTCCACGCAACAGGATTTGTTGTATTTAGTTCATTTCCCAGGGCCCACATCATTAAAGCAGGATGGTCTTTGAATTGTTTTACCCATTTTTCGCATTGCGCATACTGTTCCATTACTGCAGGCTCATCGTAATAATCAAATCCATCCCTTTCCCTGTTAATCCAGATCCCCAGCATAACACTTACTCCATTGTAATAAGCATCATCCAAAATCTTCCTTGTCTCAATAGTGTCATTTACACTGTAAGTGCGTATTGTGTTTCCTCCAAAATCATCTATTTGCTCTACGAAGGAATTAAATGCTCCTCCCTTGATATAAAACTCTTCATCATCTTTATATAATCGGTAATTCTGTCCTTCATCCTTGATGGTAAAATATGTGGCAGTATTTACATAGGGGCTATCAATTTCAATTGGTTCATCGATTGCCGGAGGAATATCTCTTATTATGAGTTCTTCGCACCCCTGGATCAAAAGCAAGAAAAGAATGAATGAAATTAGTGAATAATAACTTTTCATGAATAGTGTATTTAATTTAATCAGCTATACAAAAGTAATGGATAGATCTGTCATCTTTATAAGATAGATCTCTTATTTAAAAATGAAGAAACTCATTTGACCAACTAAAAAACCATATGCAATTCTGTAAAGCTTAATTTTGCAATACTTAAAATTGATTAATAGATATTATGAAACCCTCACCATTAAGAAATTTAATTTAAGGTACAAATACAAAAGGACATGAATAAATTACCCTATGCAATAGAGTATATTTGGTGAGGGTTCGCCGAACACCTTTGAGCTATTTATTCTATGTGAGGCAACAAATTGCATGGAGCTAATACGAAAAATTCAACCACCTAATATTTAGATTTTTAAACACGATTTATACAGATGAAACAAATAACAGTATTAATATTTTTCTTAGTAACAGCCTGCCATTCAAATAAATCTGATGTTTCTTTAATTAGTAACAATGAAAAAGCAGTTATCATTGTGAATGGAGAACCCTGGGAAGCAAGAGCCATTTCAGGATTTGAATATCTGGATATGGCAGAAAAAGCCGGCGTAAACACAATTAGAACCTGGGGTCTTAAACACCTTGACGATGGTAGTCTTCTGGATGAAGCGCATAGAAGAGGAATGAAAGTTTTAGTTGGTTTATGGTTAAATCACCACAATCAGGGTATTGATTATACTTCTGCTTCAGATACTGCAAAAATCAGACAGCAATATAGAAGGATTACTGAAGGATTACTGAAGTATAAAGATCATCCAGCCGTTTTAGCATGGGGAGTGGCCAACGAAATAGATGCCAAAGATGCTCCGGTTGAGGTGTGGGATGCAGTAAATGACATTGCAAAATTTATACACCTTCACGACAGCCTGCACCCGACATTAACAATTCTTGCCAGCTCAAATGTACAGCGCATAAAAAATGTAAAACGATATGCTCCGGAGATTGATATATTAGGAGTAAATTCTTACAGAGATATTAAGAATGTAAGGAAAAACATTGAGGAGGCCCAATGGAGAAAACCTTATATGGTAACTGAAATGGGACCCGATGGATTTTGGGAGGCAGATACTACATCATGGGGAGTGCCGATTGAATCTAATAGCCAAGTTGCAGCACAGATGTATATTGAGCGATATAAGGAAGTTGAAAAAGACCCGCTTTGTATTGCAATATTTCCATTTAAATGGGGGGCTGCTCCTAAAAAGACACCAACATGGTTGTCAATATTTACAGTGGATAGCGCAAAAACTCAGGCCTATGACGAACTCTTCTATTTGTGGAATGGAGTGTATCCTGAAAATAGAGCGCCGATTGTTAATCAGCTTCAGATAAACGGAAGTAGTGCAGAAGAAAGTATTATTCTATCTAAGAACAGCATTGCTAATGCTTCTGTAAATGCAATAGATTCGGAGGATGATATTCTGACTTTTAACTGGGAAATATTGTCTGAAATTGAAATCAAAAAGAACATCCAGGGATCACAGAAAGTGAAGGAGAAACCAATTGAGAAACTTCTGCCGAATATAAATAATAATGTTATTGAATTTAAGGCTCCTCATATTCCCGGGAAATATCGACTCTATGTTTATGTTAGAGATGGCAATTCATCCTTAGGATATGCTAACGCGCCATTTTTAGTGATTGAATAGCCCTAATGGTTTCTCTATTATTCAAATGGGTTATTAGCATCTAATATTTGACCCAGGATTTTGTTTATTCTTTATCTTCTGGCATATATTTACATTAAAATACTACTCAAAATTTAATTAGCTAATCGAAAAATAAATTCATTATGAAAAGATTTACACTTTTGTTATTTTACACAATGCTGTTTGCTATTTCAGCATATGCTTCTGACATTGACTCTTTATATTGGGAAGACTTTAGTAATGTTGAGAATAATGGTAAGGGTGCTCAGGGAGATGGAAACACTGCAACAAATGACATTGTCTATGATTTGCCTGTAGGAGGAGAATGGACCGTTGATGCAACAGGTGCCAATATGGTAATGGCCACAGATTATTTCAGACAAGCTTCTTCAATGTTTGTTGGTTGTGATTTAGAAGGGGATCCGGATGTAAGCTGGAGCACACAGGAAATTGATATTTCTACAGTTGCTAAGGTAAGCATCTTTGTGGATCTAATGTTTGGAGGCTCTTTTGAAACCGGAGATTATACAAAGGTTTATTATGTGTTGGATAATGGAGCAGAAGTTGAGATCGCAAATATTGAAGGAAGTGATGGTTCAACGCCTGCAGATGTAACTGCAACAATCGATGGGATCTCCGGATCCACATTAAAAGTTGTCATCAGGTGTACTAACAATTCCGCCACTGAATTCAATAAATTTGATAATGTATTGGTGGTTGAGGAAGGAGAGGCCGTCGTTGATGTGACCGATGTAATTTTGGATCACCAGTCACTTGAGATGAAAACCAATAACACAGCTAGTTTAATAGCCACTGTACTCCCCGCGAATGCGACAAATCAATTACTGACATGGCAATCGCTGGATGAGTCAGTTGTAACTGTAGAAAACGGACAGCTAACAGCCCTTGCTGTTGGTACTACGAAAGTAATTGTTTCCGCAGATGGTGGAACTGATGTTAAGGACACATGTGATGTCACTGTAGTAAAAAACGACATATTATATCTTGAAGATTTTAGTAATGTTGAGAATAACGGCAAGGGAGCTCAGGGAGATGGAAATACAGGAACAAATGATATTGTCTATGATTTGCCTGTAGGAGGAGAATGGACCGTTGATGCAACAGGAGCCAATATGGTAATGTCTACAGATTATTTCAGACAAGCCTCTTCAATGTTTGTTGGTTGTGATCTGGAAGGGGATCCGGATGTAAGCTGGAGCACAATGGAAATAGATATTTCTTCAGTTATTAGCGTGAGCATTTTTGTGGATCTAATGTTTGGGGGCACATTTGAAACCGGGGATTATACAAAAGTTTATTATGTGTTGGATAATGGAGCAGAAGTTGAGATCGCAAATATTGAAGGAAGTGATGGTTCAACACCTGCAGACTCAACTGTAACTATAGGGGGGGTCTCCGGATCCACATTAAAAGTTGTCATCAGGTGTACTAACAATTCCGCTACTGAATTTAATAAATTTGATAATGTAATGGTGGTTGAGGAGGAAGAGGCCATCGTTGATGTGACAGATGTAGTTTTGGATCACCAGTCACTTGAGATAAAAACTAATAACACAGCTAGTTTAACAGCTACTGTACTTCCTGCGAATGCGGCCAATACATCACTGACATGGCTATCACTGGACGAGTCGGTTGTAACTGTAGAGAATGGATTACTAACAGCTCTTGCTGTGGGTACTACGAAAGTAATTGTTTCCGCTGATGGTGGGACTGATGTTAGGGATACATGTGATGTCACGGTAATACAAAATGACACATTATATATTGAAGACTTCAGTAATGTTGAGAATAACGGTAAGGGTGCTCAGGGAGATGGAAATACTGCAACAAATGACATTGTCTATGATTTGCCTGTAGGAGGAGAATGGACCGTTGATGCAACAGGTGCCAATCTGGTAATGGCAACAGATTATTTCAGACAAGCTACTTCAATGTTTGTTGGATGTGATTTAGAAGGGAGTCCTGATGTAAGCTGGAGTACAATGGAAATAGATATTTCTATAGTTAATAAGGTGAGAATTTTTGTGGACTTAATGTTTGCGGGCACTTTTGAAACCGGGGATTATACAAAGGTTTATTATGTGTTGGATAATGGAGCAGAAGTTGAGATCGCAAATATTGAAGGAAGTGATGGTTCAACACCTGCAGACTCAACTGTAACTATGGGGGGGGTCTCCGGATCCACATTAAAGCTTATCATCAAGTGTACTAACAATAGCAAGGATGAATACAATAAATTTGATAATGTATTGGTGGTTGAGGATACAGAGGTCATCGTTGATGTGACCGATGTAATTTTGGATCATCAGTCACTTGAGATGAAAACCAATAAAACAGCTAGTTTAACAGCTACTGTACTTCCTGCGAATGCGACAAGTAAATTGCTGACATGGCTATCATTGGACGAGTCAGTTGTAGCCGTAGAGAACGGACAGCTAACAGCTCTTGCTGTGGGTACTGCGAAAGTAATAGTTTCTGCAGATGGTGGAACTGATGTTAGGGATACATGTGATGTCACGGTAGTACAAAACGACACATTATATCTTGAAGACTTTAGCAATCAGGCAAATAACGATAAAGGTGTTACCGGTGATGGAGTTGCCGATACATATGATCTTATATATAACCAACCTGATGGTGGTGAATGGACCGTTGATGCAAGTGGAGCAAAAATGGAATTAACTACAGATTATTTTAAGCAACATGGTAATTCTCAAACCTTTTTAACAAGAAATGTCAATGGTAGTCCCGATGCAAAATGGGTATCAAAGGATATTGATATTACAATTTATCCACAAGTAAAATTATCTATCGATTTTCTTTTCGCCGGTAATTTTGAAACTGATGATTACGTGAAAGCATTGTATGTAATTGATCATGGTACTGATACTATTGAAGTTGATAATATCTATGGCAGAGGATCTGTTGATGGTGATGATATTTCTTTACCTCTTGATACAACTTTACTTGCAAACTGGATTGTTGGCTCTACCCTGAATGTTGTAGTTAGATGTACAAATAACTCAGTGGAAGAATATATGAAATTTGACAATATTGTTGTTGCGGAAGATACTTCAACAAAACCACCAATTATATATGTTGAATCTTTGAACAGGAATACAGCCAATATAACTGTATTAAGAGACCAATTAAGAATTTCTACAAATACAAAGCAATTGCTGAGGGTTTATAACATTACCGGAGCTCTCGTTATGTCAGAAATGATTTATGAAGGGGAGAGCTATGTAACTTTACCCAAAGGCCTGTATATAGCTACACTAAGGTCGAATGAGGGAATTTTATCTAAAAAGGTATTAATGCATTAGCAGCACAGTTAATTGATAAAGAGAAGGATGCCTTTATTTTTCGGCATCCTTTTTTTAAAAGACTTCATTATGATTTATTGAGTTGTGGAGTTGCAATTTTTGAATTTTCCGGGAATAAAACTTATAGCTATTCCATTATTATATCTTAATGGTTTAGAGAATGAAAGACTATATCATGAATAGATGTTTAGCAGTGATTTTGCTTATATTTTTTGGGACACATGTATTTTCTCAAAAAATAGTTACTGGAACTGTAACAGATGAAACCATGCATCCACTTGTTGGGGCAACCGTCGTAGTTAAAGAGGCTCCTTCTGTTGGAACAATAACAGACATTGATGGGAAATTTAGTATCGAAGTTCCTGCTATAGGAGAAACTTTAGTATTCAGATACATTGGCGCAAGCTCAAAGGAAGTTGTGATTGGTGAGAAATTGATTGTAAACGTTCTTTTATCCAATAGGCAAGAGCTTGAAGATGTGGTTGTCATTGGTTATGGAGTGCAAAAACGCTCAGACATTACCGGAGCGGTAACTTCTATAAAGGTTGATGATATTAAAGGAATGAATATCAAATCGATAGATCAATCTTTACAAGGTAAGGTTGCCGGACTCAATTTTATTCAGAATAGCGGTATGCCTGGTGCGGGTTCATCCATTAGGATTCGGGGAGGAAATTCTATTAGTGGCGGAAATGAACCCCTCTATGTAATTGATGGTATTCCTGTTTATGAAAGTCCAAGTAGCACAGGGAATAGCATATCAGGATTAAATACCATAAGTACATCCGACATAGAATCTATTGAGGTACTAAAGGATGCTTCTGCGACTGCTATTTATGGATCCAGAGGTGGTAATGGTGTAATTATGATTACCACTAAAAAAGGCAAGAGTGGAGACGCTACCATTCGATTTAACAGCTCAACAAGTATTCAGGCAATTCGGAAACAATATGATATGTTGGATGCCCCTCAATATGAAAAAATGTCGAATGAGGCTCTGGTAAACGCAGGTGAAACTCCATTTTATGATGAAACCCTGGTTCCCGTCACAACCGATTGGCAGGATTTAGCATTGAGGAATGGACTGACCTATAGTAATGAACTCTCGATTTCAGGAGGTGATGATGATTCAAAGTATTTGATCACTTTAGCTCAATTTGATCAGAAAGGGATAATCAGCGGTTCCGATTTGAATAAGTTTTCTGCGAGAATGAATATCCAGCAAGACCTTACAAAGAAACTGGAACTTAGCTCTAACTTATCTATTAGCAAGGTGAATACAAATAGGGTTTCATCAACAGTTTATTCTGGTATGTTATCCTCTCCACCTAATATTCCTGTTTACCAGCCCGATGGTAGTTATACAAAACATTATATGTACAAGGGGAATATCACAGATTTTAACAATCCTGTGGCATTTATGAATGATTTTGTTGATTACAATCAGAATTTTAGATTTCTGGGAAACATGTTTCTTAATTATAAAATTACCGAAAACCTATCGTTCAAGGTGCTCGGAGGTTTGGATATTAAGGAGAGTAAAAGAGATTACTATAATCCATTATCAACCATTAGCGGATCAAAAGTTGGAGGGTCAGCATCCGTTTCTTCTGGCAGAACAGAAACCTGGCTGAACGAAAATACACTGAATTATCATGTTGAATCAGGTGAGCATAAGATCAATACTTTGTTAGGTTTTACAATGCAAGGTTCGAGATACGAATCTCTTAGAGCGGCATCGCAAGGATTTTCCAACGATATCTTACAAATGTATGATCTTGGAGCGGGACTTGCCCCCCAGTCTCCTTCTACATCTGTCTCTGATTGGGGATTGATGAGTTACATTGCCAGGTTGAATTATGGTTATAAGGGAAAATATTTAACAACAATTACCGGCCGTGCAGATGGATCTTCCCGCTTTGGGAAGAATAACCGCTTTAGTTTTTTCCCCTCAGCTGCTGTTGCATGGAGAGCGATAGAAGAAGAGTTTATCAAAGATTTAAATGTATTTAGCAATCTGAAGTTCCGACTAAGCTGGGGCTTAACAGGTAATCAGGACGGTATTGGTTCATACCCGGGAGTGGCTACGATGGGCGATGTTGAATATTCATTTGACGGTACAAAAGTGCCAGGGATGATTATTAACAATCCTTCAAACGATGATTTAAAGTGGGAAACAACTGCTCAGACTGATTTAGGGATTGAAATAGGCTTTTTTAAAAACAGGCTTCTATTTATTACTGATCTTTATATAAAAAACACCCACGATCTTCTACTAAGCGTAACAATTCCTGCGTCATCAGGATTTACAAGCGCATTGAAAAATATTGGTAGTATTGAGAATAAGGGTGTTGAATTTACAATGATTGCAACCCCTGTTGTTAAAGCGTTTTCATGGGATTTTGATATCAACATTGCATTTAATCACAATGAAATTTTAGATCTGGGAGGGCAAGAACTAATTGTCCCTTCAAATTCGGCTCCAAATGAATCAAATATATTAATTGTTGGAGAGTCTCTCGGAACATTTTATGGGTATAGAACATCTGGAACATTTGATTCCTGGGATGAGATTCGCAATTCTTCTCAACCAAGCGCCCAACCCGGAGATGTGAGATTTATCAATAAGGAAGGAACTTCTAATATTATTAATGAAGAGGACAGATATATTATCGGAAACGCTCAGCCACTATTTTTTGGGGGCTTTACAAATAACTTTTCATATAAGAGCTTTGATCTGAGCGTCTTTTTCAGATATTCATATGGGAATGAACTATATAATTTAAATACGTTTACCTTACAGGACCTGACTGGGAAAAGGAACAATACCACTGCTGTTCTTGATAGATGGACCGAGGAAAACAGATATACAGATATTCCAAGAGCAACCGGTATAAAGACGTCTAATATTGCAACAGACAGGGAGGTTGAGGATGCTTCATATTTAAGGTTAAAAGCAATCCAATTGGGCTATAACTGGAATCCTAAGCGGTTCAAAGAGCTGTTTCAATCTATCCATATTTATATTTCCGGAGAAAATTTATTGACGTTTACCAGGTATTCCGGATATGATCCAGAAGTTAGTTCGTATGGATCTAATGTAAAAATGGGATATGATTCAAGCATGTATCCATCTT
The DNA here is from genome assembly GCA_030589895.1 of Bacteroidales bacterium. GTDB lineage: Bacteria > Bacteroidota > Bacteroidia > Bacteroidales > JAUUZQ01. The sequence goes on along the minus strand of JAUUZQ010000048.1, from coordinate 15,888 downwards.
CAAAATCAGTTAGAATTGGATTTAATTTGACGTTCTGATCTGTAGAGATTAGTCGAAATATTTTAGTTATGAAAAAAATAATTTTGTATAGCGTTGTTGTATTTTCACTATTGTCTTGTGAAGACTTATTGGAATTAACTCCAAAGTCGAATATAGTCGTAGAGAATTTCTATAAAAATGAGAGTGATGCTCAAGTGGCTGTAAATGCTGTGTATTCAATGTTGTTGAGTCATCATCTTTATAATCAATATAATGAAGTCATTCAAAGTCAGGGCACAGATGATTGTGAATGGGGCAAGGGGCGCACTACAATAAATCCCGGGAAAAATGAAATGGATAAGTTTATCTATTCATCAGCATCAACACTTATTTACGATTATTGGGTATCATCATATAAGGTAATTAATGCTGCAAATTCTGTAATTATTAAGGTGGGCGAAATGGATCTGACACAGGAAAAGAAGGATCAATTTGTTGGTGAAGCACAATTTTTGAGGGGCTTGATCTACTTTAATCTTGTTCGTTTATTTGGAGATATCCCCCTGGTTGTTAATCCCACCATCACCCTGGAAGGCCTGGAGGTAACAAGAGAGCCTGCGAATATTATATATGATGCGATTTTAAAAGATTTTGATGATGCAGCCAATAAATTGCCGTTCAGCTATTCAGGAAGCAATATTGGTCGGGCGACAATGGGCGCAGCGCTGGCGTTGAAGTGTAAAGTCTATTTAACCTTAAATCTTTATTCTGACGTTGTCGTTACTGCTGAGTTGATTACTGCTTACAAGCAATATTCTTTAATGAATCAATACGAAGAAATATTTGCCACTGAGAATGAAAATGGGATTGAGTCTATCTTCGAAATACAGTATATGATCTCTGATGAAGGATCCCTGGGCAGTTCATATGCAGGATTCATGGCTCCTCCATCGCAAGGAGGATATGGAGATAATCCGGTAACAAAACAAATGTATGATATATATGGAGAGGGAGATTTTCGCAGAGATGTAAACATCTTAAAGGATGACGGGGCTGCGGCATCTATATTGGAACCCTATTATGTAAATAAGTATGATGAGCGAGGTGTGCTTGTTACTGAGAATGGTGATAATTATATCATTATCAGGTATGCAGATGTACTCCTGATGGAGGCAGAAGCCCTAATCGCTATTGATGAAAATAATGACAAGGCATATGAACTCTTCAACCAAATCAGGAGAAGAGCACATGGCTTGCCCATCAACCTTGAATCTGAACATGATCTGATGAGGGGCTTAACTCAGGAACAATTTGTAGACAACATATTATTAGAGAGAAGAAAAGAGTTTGCTTTTGAAGGCCATCGAAGATTTGATCTTTTGAGAACCGGGAAGTTGATTGAAGCAATGCAGGTAGCAAACCCAGAGCTCACTGTAATGGAAAAACATTTACTATTTCCCATTCCGCAAACTGAGCGCCTGGCAAATCCAAACTTGAGTCAAAATGCAGGATGGGAATAATATATATAGAGGAGAAATTTTATTTAAAACACCTATGAAGAAGCTATTTTATAAGATATTTGGACTTTCCCTGATTGTGGTGAGTGTCATTCCGGGCTGTGAATTCTTTTCTGATTTTCAGGGAGATATCCCTTATAGTTTCCATATCCAAATTGACGAAAGCGAAACCTTGGTTAATGCGGAGAGAAATAATTCTGTGAATATTCAAATATTTGCAGAATCCGGTCTAAGTAAAGTTGAATTAAGGCAGAATTTTATAACTGTTGAAGGCAGTATCAATGATTATAATGGAGAGACAGAAGCATCCTATGTATTTGAATTAAGACCGGGCTCTGATGAGATTGGAGAAAGTATTAGTTATACCATTGTGGCAATAGATACAGAAGGGTTTGCAGTCAGCAAAGAATTACGTCTTGTTGTCCGGGAAGCCCCCGAAACAGTTACAATTTTATTGCCGCCTACTGCTCCCGAGAAAATCAGATATATGGATTCAATTTCTTTTAAAGTTCCTTTTACATCTCCTACTCCTTTGTCATTTATAAAAGTTACTTATGGAGATAGCGTGTTGCTGGAGAAGACAGATGGTTTTCTAACTCCAGAGTCCGATATTATTGATTTTTCATATAATGAATTTAATGTGTTGGTTGAAGGAGAAAACAGGGATTTTTATTTCGATTTTATCGGGGTAGCGCCTGTTGATGGAGAAGAGCATTTATTCGATACAGCTATCATTACTTATCACGTATATGTCAAAGGTCCAAGAGCGCCGCAGCCAATAACGGCTTATGATAATCTTACAATGGGTTTTCAAGGTTTCGATGGCGCTAATCAATTTATAGATGCTGAAACAGGAAGTTTATATGGCTATTTGTTAGAGCCCTTAGGTTCCGATAACAGTTCATTAATTGATATTGCAGTCTATCGAAGTAGTTCAAATGGCCTTTGTCTTACCAATCCAACTGACGCGCCAGCAGCAGAATTTATATATAAAGATGTAATTCACGGATTTAGTGGCTGGCAAACATTAAATAGAACAGAATTCCTTAGGATTACCGATGGATCGATTACAGTATCTGATTTTGAGTCTGCCATAAATGATGAGCAGTTTTATAATGCTTTCGAGAATGCAGATCTTCTGGCAGATACTTATAAAAAACTTCTGGCAGATGAAATTGTAGTATTTAAGACAGTGTCCGATAAATATGGTGCTATATTATTTCATTCCTATGAAAACTCAAGTTCGGGAAGTGTCATTGTTAGTTTAAAGGTGCAACAGTAAATCAAATTAAAGGAATTTTCACTCGTAATTGCTCGAAGTTTTCATGAAGAAAATAGTATCATTAATAGTATTTCTTTCACTTTCTACTTCCCTCCTGGCTAATAATGGAGAGGTTGCATCGGGCAAATTTAGTATCCTGAATTGGCTGATCTTAGCAGTTTTTCTCATTGGAACAACAATTATCGGAGAGCGATTAAAAACTAAAGGAGGAGGAGTAGATGGTTTTTTCAGGGGAGGACGCAATCTACCCTGGTGGTCAGTATCCCTATCATTAATTGCAACTAAAACCAGCGTTTCCACATTTATTGCCGTACCAGCTTTTGTATTTTCAATGCAAGGGAATTTGACTTATTTGCAAATGACATTTGGATTTGCTTTAGGAAATATCCTGATGATATTTATTTTATTAAAGGAGTATTATCAGGATAATATTTATAGTCCTTACGATTTTATTCAAAACAGACTAGGCATAAAGACGAGTCAGTTAGCAAGGGTCTTTTTTACCATCGGAGCAACAATGAGTCAAGGGGTCCGCTTACTAGGCACGGCCTTGGTGTTGAGTGTAATAACCGGACAGGATACGTTAATTTGTATTCTGATTATTACTGGTTTTGCTGTGACCTGGTCATATATTGGAGGGATAACTACAGTTATCTGGACAGACGCAATACAGTTTATTATATTTTTTATCGGAGCTGTTTTTGCATTGTTTTTTGCAATAGGAGATATTCCCGGAGGAGTGGGAGAAATGATTAGTATTGCCGATCAAAAGGCTAAATTGGCATTGATTGACCTTACATTAGATCCCCATAAAACATACACCCTCTGGGTTGGGATTCTTGGCTGCACTTTCTTTGAGTTTGGCTCAAATGCAATCGATCAGGTAGTCACACAACGTGCACTATGCTGTAAGAATCTAAAAGAAGCCCGGAAAGCTGTTGGGTTTTCTGCGCTTGGAATATTAACAACCTGGATTTTAGCTTTTGTGGGAATTGGACTGGTTGCATACTATCATATAAATCCATTGTCCCCGGAAGTAGCAGCATCTATAGTAGCAGAACCTGACCGGATATTTCCATATTACGTTATAAACCAATTACCCAATGGCATATCAGGAATAATTATTGCAGCCATGTTTGCGGCGGGAATTTCAACACTTGATTCTGCATTGACTGCCCTTTCTCAAACCAGTGTTATGGGGATAGGAAGCCATGCCTTTCCCTCTGTAAAGGCTATGTCGGAAAAGAAAGTGATTAAAATTTCAAGGATAGCGATTATTATTTGGGGAATTATACTGGCTCTCCTTGCATATATTTTCAGCCATTTCCAAGGTGGAGGTCTATTGGCATTAGGATTTAAGGTGCCCGGTTATGTTTATGGCGTTTTAATAGGAGTAGCATTTTTAGCTCTAATGCGCAAGGGAACATTCGAGGGGATTCTGTTGGGTGCATTTTTAGCCATCATGACAGTGGCCTGGTTACATTTTGAGGGAATTAGTTTTTTCTGGTGGTTTCCTGCGGGGGCAGCTGTTGTTATGATAACGGCCCTGGTACAGTGGCATTTTTCTAATAAAAAGAAGACTAATTAGTATATAGAGGATGAACATTCGTCAATAAGAATTAATAAGCAAGAAATGAATTCTACATTTAAAGGAAAGTATGACCTCATAGTTATTGGAGGGGGAGTGTCAGGTACTCATGCAGCATATGCAGCCGGAAGAATGGGCATTAAGGTTTTACTTATTGAACAGTTTGGATTTCTTGGGGGTTCTCTAACAGCAATGGGTGTTGGACCCATGATGACTTTTCATAATCGCGCAGGTAGACAACTTATTTTTGGATCACCACAGGAAATGATCGAACGTCTCATAAATATTGGGGCAAGTCCTGGTCATATTATTGATGGTACCGGATATTGTTCTACAGTAACTCCGTTTGATGCCGAGGGCTTGAAATTGGTGCTTGATGACATGCTAGTAGAGGCTGGAGTTGATGTTTTATTTCATTCGAGGTTGATTGATGTGAAGCTGAGTAATGGGAGTATTAATTCTATTATTATTCATAATAAGGGAGGAGTACAAGAATATGAGGGAAAAATTTTCATAGATGCAAGCGGAGATAGTGAGTTGGTTAAAAATTGTAAGGTTCCATTTTCAATTGGAAGAAAGGAAGACGGTAAGTCACAACCACTTACAATGAATGTAAAGATAGGTAACGTAAATTCAAGTCAGTTTCGTGAGTATATAAAAAATAATTGGGACCAATTTGATGACAAGATTCGCAGAGAAGAGAAATCCGATATTTTAGAAAAGATCTCCAGAATTTCGATGTGGGGTTTATACGATTTATGGGAAAAGGCAAAAAAGAATGGAGAGGTTACAATCCCGAGAGACAATGTCTTATTCTTTGAAACAAATACTGAGGGAGAATATATTTTCAATACATCACGAATATTAGGAGTAGATATTTTTGATGGAATCTCACTAAGTAAAGCAGAGATGTTAGGAAGGAAGCAAGCCAGGGAAATATATAAGTTCTTACTTAAGTATGTTCCGGGTTTTGAGAATGCAAGCTTATTAAGCACTGCTCCACATATTGGCATTAGAGAAAGCCGGCACCCGATTGCAAAATATGTGATAAGTTCTCATGATCTGACAAGCGAATATCACTTTGAAAATCCTATTGCAGTAGGAGGTTATCCAATTGATATCCATTCTCCTGATGGGGAATCAACACATTCAGTGCATTTGAAAGAAGATGGGATGTACTATATCCCTGTTGATTCAATACTCACAAATGAAATAGACAACCTGATTCTATCAGGCAGATCAATTGGAGCAGATCACTATGCAAGTGCTGCCATAAGGGTTACTCCTATTGCCATGTCAATTGGACAAGGAGCAGGGATTCTGGCTGCTATATCAGTTAAAAGACAAAGCTTGCCTTCTGAAATAGATTATAAGTATTTAAGAGAGGAATTACAAACACAGGAAGTTTATTTAGGAGAATGAGAAATCTGATAATAATATTAAGCATTGGTCTTCTCATATCATGTAATTCATACAGGGAACCGGATAGTTCTGAAATGTGTTTAAATGGCGATAATTGGACATTTAAGCCGATAAAGATTCCTTTTTATGGATACGAATTAGATGCAGGTGGTCGATGGAAAAACCCGGAACGTAGTCATGAGTTTATTATCTGCGCAATAAATAACTCTTCTAATCTCTGGGACGAAAAAGATATTCGCGTTCCTATGTCCTGGTCAAGTGTGGTTAGCGATCCCGGAGAATTAGATGCTAAAGGTGATTTCGATTTCCCATATTTCTGGCAATATGTTCATAAGGGAGAATACACATCAACATTTAAGCTTCCTGACTCTTTTGAAGAGAAGAGAACCAAGCTGTATTTTGGGAGTGTTAATTTTGCTTGTTGGGTATATATAAATGGGAAATTGATTAAAGCTGAGGGAGATGATAAGACATACACGCATTTAAATAAACTTCCTTTTGAAATAGACATTACTGATTATATCCATCAAGCTCCAATGGACAATGAGTTAAAAGTTCTAGTGCATGATTTCACTTTTACTTTTAAAGGCGAATTTCCGAACGAAGACCACCCTGTCAGTGGAATTAATTATCCACTTGGAGATCGTTGCGATTATTATAACAAGGATAGGGGCTGGAGAAACATTGATAATGGAATTATTGGAGATGTAATTTTGAAATCAGTTCCCCAAATTAATGTAAGTGATATATATATAAAGACAGATGTAAGAAATAGTCGAATTGAAGCAGAAATAACACTCTTTAATCAGTCTGATGATAGCACAGAAGTATTGCTTGGTGGATTTATTAGTGATGATGGTGATATGGATAAGGAATTTCAGTTTGAACATCCTCAAACAATTTCATTGCAAGCCAATGAAAAAAAGACTTTGATCTTTTCCCAATCCTGGGAAGATCCCCAATTATGGTGGCCATATGATCCGCATCTGTATCAGTTTAATGTGACTGTCGGCCGGAAAACAATTCATAGAGAACGATTTGGATTCAGACAGCTTGATGTTATTACATCTAAAGATGCTGATAAAAGAGGATTTTATCTGAATGGAATACGAGTTAGATTGATGGGAGAATCTATGGAGCCAACATGGAAAGATAACTACAGTGAGGGAGTTTCCGGGTCTATGATTTTATATAATCCTGAATATTGGTCTCATGTCATTGATGTTTCTAAAGATTTAAATATCAATATATTAAGGCTACACAGAGGAATGAGCATTGAAAATCAAATTGATATTGCCGATGAAAAAGGAATGATGATCATGGTCGAGTCAACCATAAATAATGGAAATCATAAGGGGGGCTATGGGACAATTGAAAATCAGAAGAAAGCTATACGAGACATGATCTGCAGTTATAGAAACCACCCTTCAATTGTTTATTGGTCATTAGCTAATGAAACACCTTATCATGAGGAGTGGGCCGAAGAGGCATTAATTTACGATGATACGAGGCCATTTACGGCCACACAACTCGTTCCTCGGAATTATCCAAGCAAGTATATCTCTACAGCGGCTTGCGCATATTCAATGGGGCTTAGTAACTACGACAGTTCAATATATAATAGGCATGATAAGCATTGGAAGGAGAAATTACTATATGTATATGAGGACAATGCATGTTATGATGAGCAATTGATGAATGACCGTATATCCACAGTACAAAAGGGGCTCTCGATTTTTAGAGGTCATCGTACTACCGGGTATGAAATGATATTTACTTTTTATACCTGGCAAAAACTTTTTGGTCAAGCCCAGGATGAAAATGAAAAACATTTATTTATAGATTGGCCTGAAGATAAAATAAGACAGAAGGGCTATAGACCTGATTTTGCACTCATGCCCTTGTTTGATACCTGGACTAATATTGACACTCCAAGAACTATTAATCCTGTATTGGGGCTGAAGGATTTGCCATATAATTTCTGGCAAAGAACTTTTTCACCGGTCGCAGTTTTTGATTATGAATATGATAAACGTACAGATATTAGCGCACAGGCGAATCCTTATATAGCGAAGATGTCAGAAAATAGAATTTTGACCATTCATAATGACGATATGATTGATACAACTAAGACAATTTCTGTAAGCTGGCATGTTATGAGAATGGGTACAGATCAAGAGATATCAGAAGGTAGCTTCAATATAGATGTCCCATTAGGAGGTGTCAGACAGAAGGAAATAAATATTGAGGTTTTCGAAAATAGTGAAGTTCGTGTAATATACAGGGCTTCAAAATCAGGGAAAGAAAGATTTGAAGAAACTATATACTTAGGTGCAGACAAGATATTGGCAAAATCTCTTCTTAAGACATCTAAGATGACATCTGATACTTTGATTATTAATGCAGTATCGGAAGCAGTTTTAAGTAAAGGCTTCTTTGCTGAGACATATTCCGGTAGCCTCTCTTCAAAAGTTTTACTTAACAGATCACCGGAAATTGGTCAATATGTTCAATTCAATCCATGGATAACTGAAGACGGTGAGTATGATTTATATATGTATATACCAAAAGAAATGAGTGTAAACCAAATAGTTTCAATTCAGCACGATTCACATAATAAGGAAATAGTTAGTGATTTTTCAAAAACAGGGTGGATCAAATTGACGAAGGAACCTATAAAGATGGAAGCAGGAAAATTAGAAAATAATATAAAAATTATTGTTTCAGACCCCAGTGAAGAAATTATCGTGGATGCATTGAAGATTCAGAAATCAAAAGGATGACTAGATAGTATTCTGTATAATTCAAGATTCAGGTAATAATGATGACCCGCCATTTCTTTTTTATCAAGTCCTTTATTTGGCCAATTAGAATCAGCTTAAAGTGGTCAATGTCACGGTTTTTTCCAGTCTGTGCCTTGGTAATCCCATGAAACCAAAAAATATTATGTAATTTGGCTATAAGGTAAGCAATAACTAAAACCCAGGTTTCGTCCGCACATACTATATCATCAAACGTTATGCACAAAAAATAAAAAAGCATGAGAGACTCAAATATTAATTTTCTCTATATCTGTCTTGTATCATTTCTTGTAGCTTGTAGTTCTGAACAATCGAAAAATTCAAAAACTGAAAGTTCTCCACTTCTTATTTCTGATTCCTATAAGGCTCCGGTTTTTGTAAATGATGATCGAATAGAACAGATTAAAAAGATTACTCCGGAATTACAGAACTTAATCATGAATCATGCTGAGGCCAAAAATATACCCGGGATTGCATATGGTATTGTAGTTGATAACGAACTGGTGGTAGCTTCTGCAACAGGGCTTATCAATATCGATAAAAATCTTCCTGCTACAAGCAAATCTGCCTTTCGAATAGCCTCCATGACCAAGAGTTTTACGGCAATGGCTATTATGAAATTAAGGGATGAAGGAAAATTGTCTTTGAGTGATCCGGTTAGTCAATACATACCTGAGATGTCTACAGTAGAGTACCTTGCTGAGGACAGTCCAATCATTGATATTGAAAACCTGTTGACGATGACGGCTGGATTCCCTGAGGACAATCCCTGGGGAGATCGTCAATTGCATGAATCGAACCAAATGCTGATTGATCTTATTGCTGATGAAGTATCTTTTTCAAATGTTCCCTCATATAGTTTCGAGTATAGCAACACCGGCTATGCACTACTCGGCAACATCGTTTCACGCGTCTCGGGGATTCCCTATCAGGCTTATATTAAAGCAAATATCCTGCAAGCATTGGGTATGGAACAAACCTATTGGGAATATGACAGTGTGCTTAAGGAACAATTGGCTATTGGTTATCGCTGGGAAGACGAACAATGGAAATTAGAACCGATGCTTCATGATGGAGCTTATGGTGCCATGGGCGGACTGATTACCTCCATCGAAGATTTTAGTAAATACGTCAGTTTTCACCTCTCCGCATGGCCTCCAAGAAGTGATGAGGATACCGGACCCGTTAAAAGGAGTACTCTTCGGGAAATGCAAACACCACAGTTCTCGAAATTATATGCGAATACTACTGACTTTAATGGAGATCCTTGTGCGGTAATTTTTGGATATGGTTACGGACTTGGTATTGCTGAATCTTGCAATAATATCAAACAGGTCTCGCATGGAGGAGCACTTCCGGGGTTTGGTAGTAATTATGTCCTTTTTCCTGAGTACGGAGTTGGTATTATGGCCTTCTGTAACCTCACATATACAAGCCCTTATCCTTTTAAGGATATTGGCAAATTACTTTTTGATTCACTGAATTTACAAGCCAGACAACTTCCTGTATCAAATATTTTAGCAGAAAGGCAAAAGCAGATAGTTGAATTGATTCAGAGCTGGGACTTAGAACTCGAAGAAAATATCTTAGCTGAAAATTTTTACATGGATAAATCACGAGAGTATCGCATGTCTGAAATTCAAGATGTGTTGAATAAAGCTGGAGATATTCTAAACACCAATGAGATGGAGCCTGTAAATCAACTACGGGGAAGTTTCAAAATTCATGCTGAGAATGGTGTTATTGACATCTTCTTTACACTTACACCAGAGAAATACCCCAAAGTGCAACAATTAGATATCTCATTTGAATCAAATGAAAAATAATAGTGTAGCAAGTTTATTATCTTGTAGGACTGATTTCCCTTTTGGCTGGTGAAGAAAACTACGCCCATCGTTCAGGAATGAGCCACTTCACAAATTACTAATATTATGTTACTGAATTGAGCATGAACAGAATATTCATCTGTAGTACTATTTCCGGATTGTCCAGATGTGTCAAACTGAAGGTTAAGAATAATTATAGTATCTTCTCTTATTATTTCTAATCCAGACAGTTATGAAAACATCAATACTGACTTTTTTAAGTCTCATCCTATTTATGCATTTACAGGCCCAGACAGTTAATTGGAATGGTGAAAAACGGGATGGTCATTTCAATGAGAAAAATCTACTCAAAATGTGGCCAAAGGGCGGCCCAGAACTAATATTCTCTATCGATGGAATAGGGAAAGGGTGGTCCACCGCAGTAGTGGCAAACAAAACTATTTATATCACCGGGAAGAAAGACAGTATCGAATATCTGTCTGCCATAAATTTGAAGGGGGAAATGAAGTGGCAGGTACCATATAGTCCCTCCTGGGACAAAGCGTATCCTGATAGCAGGGGGTCAGCAACTATTGATGGAGACAGGATTTATATTATTAGCGGCACGGGTGTATTGGCCTGTTTTAATGCTGAAACCGGAGATGAAATCTGGAGCCTTAATCCGGATAAAGAATTTGAAGCTATAGTCTCTCCTTTTGGAACTGCTGAAAGCCCACTTGTTGTAGATGACAAAGTGATATGTACTCCAGCAGGAGATATGACAACAGTGGTTGCTTATAACAAACTGAACGGTAAATTAATTTGGAAAAGCGAATGTGCCGGCGGAGTCAAGGTTTTTATTTCTCCAACATTATACACCTACAAGGATTTCAGATATATTCTGGCAGGAACCTCTAAATACATTGTTGCTCTGATTCCGGAAACTGGTGAAATTGCATGGAAATACAAACATTATGATCCAAGTCGGGAAAGAAGCGCACCCGGAGATGGCCAGACCCTCGTGAATACCCCAATATTTAAGGATGATGAAATCTTTATTTCCAAGGGATACAATTATCCTGCAATGATGATAAAAATGGATTCTACCGGTAGAGCGGTTGAGGAAAAGTGGATTAACCAAACCCTGGATAATGATCACGGTGGAGTTATAAGATTTGATGACCATATTTATGGATCGAATTTCTACAATTCAGGCATGGGGAAATGGGTGTGTCTGGATTGGGAATCAGGAGAAGTAACCTACGTACACGATTGGATCAATAAAGGTTCAATTATTTCTGCAGATGGTTTGTTGTATCTATATGAAGCACGAAAAGGATTTATTGCACTTGTAAGGCCAAATCCTGATAATTTTGAGCTGATCAGTACTTTTAAAATTTTTAAAGGGACAGGTCCTCACTGGGCGCATTTATCAATTTTTGATGGAGTTATGTATGTTCGCCGGGGAAATGTTCTTATGGCCTATTCAGTAAAGAAGGAATATTGAAATAATAACTATTCCTTTTCAAGCCTCGATTGATGAAAATGTAAAATCTTCCACTGATTTTCCTTGAGAACCCACACTATTGTATATGAAGCTTCAAAATCAGAAGCACGGTAACCATTCTTGAATAGAATATAATAATCCTGAGTCAATACTTCAATAACCAGGTCAGGCGCCAGTACAGCAAAATAATTTTCTTTAATTTTTGTTGGGGTTGATTCCCTGTTTGTAAAAACCTTTTCAAACCCTTCTTTTATTTCATCTTTTGTGTAAAATATATTATTATTCCTAATCCAAAAAGCAGGTTCACCTATCCATGTTTCGTTATCAGTTTCAAGCAGTAGATTCAAGATCCTCTTTAAGTTTTCGTCATTATACTCCTGGGTAAAAAGATTCCAAAACTCCTGACTTTGATTTTTGACAGTTTCTTTAATACTTTCTCTTTCTTCCGTCGTTAATCCATTTTGAGCGATACTCCAGGAAAAAGACATCACTAATAAACAAAAGGTGATTACAAATTTTTTCATGGGACATAAATTTTTAAAGGATTAAGAATGAATAATTATAAAGAAAGGTACAAAAGATTCTTTAATACATGCTCACTAAGAATCATCCCCTATTAAATCTAAGCAGATCTGAATTTTTTCTGGTAGACCTTTGGGCTCATCTCAAATTGTTTTTTGAAACTTTTGCTGAAATAACTGAGGTCGTTGAACCCCGAAGCGTAAGCTGCTTCTGAGATGTTTACCGTTTGATTAATAATCATATTTGCAGCTGATTGCAGTCGGATGTAACGAATGAATTCTACCGGAGACATTCCTGTCAGCCGGGTTAACTTCCTGTAAAGGTTTGAAGTGCTCATTCCAACTTCTTTGCTTAAGGCAAGTACATTTAACTCGGTGTTCAATATTTTCTCTTCAATAATTGAGGTAATACTCTCCATGAGTTTTTGATCCAGCACAGACATACAATTTTCTGTTGTCGGAGGATTAATACCTGCTGAATATTTGTTTACCAGGCGAGCCCTCTGTTCTAAAAGAGATTCAATCCTGGTGTAAAGCGTTCTTACATCAACAGGTTTTGAGATATAGCTTTCAGCATTTGCCAGGTAGCTTTCATAGCGGGTTTCTTCGTCAGTTTTAGCAGTTAGCAGAATAACTATTATATCACTTGTTTCTATGTTATTTTTGATCTTATTGCACAGTTCAATGCCATTCAGACGCGGCATCATCATATCTGTGATGACCAGGTCGGGTTGGTTTTGCAGACACACCTCGTAGCCTGACTCCCCATTATCTGCTTCAAGCGTATTATAATAGTTTGAAAGGTGCTCTTTTATCAAGGCACGGAAGTCTGAATTATCTTCAACAATTAATACAGTTTTTCGATTGCTGTCTTCCGGATCTTCACCAGCTGAATCCTCTACCGGCAAAAGAGAGTCATCATGATCAACAATAAGATTGGCAGATTGATAATTCATCTCTTCATTGAGAATCTCACTTTCTGAATAGACCCCTGAAGAAACAGGTATATGAACAGAGAATTTAGCGCCTAGATTTTTAGTGTTTTCGACAGTTATATCTCCCTTATGGATCTCTGCAAGACTCTTGGCCAATGCAAGCCCAATTCCTGCTCCAAAGGTTTTTCCTGTGACAGATTTTACCTGGTAGAACCGCTCAAAAACCTGGTCTTGCATTGTAGGATCAATGCCTTTCCCGGAATCTGTAACATCAATCTGCAACCATTTAATATTGTTATTCTGATAAATCTGATATTCAATAATGATCTTACCTTGTGAGGGTGTGTATTTCAGGGCATTAGAAATAAGATTGCTGAAAATCTTATCAAGTTTATCGGGATCAAAGTAGATTTTCTCATTGTAGCTGCCATTGAGAATAACTTTGATGTTTTTCTTTTCAGCAATAGGTTTGATGTTTTGACATATCTGATTGAGAAATGTATCGATTCTACCCATGGATACGAGCGGCTCCATACTTTCGCTCTCTACTTTTCTAAAATCAAGGAGTTGAGAGATCAATTGCATTATTCTTTTTAGGTTACGCTCCATGATCTGAAGAAGGTCCTTATTCTTATCAGCAGACCCGATTAGATTTTCCACTGAGAATGAAAGCACTGAAAGCGGAGTGAGTAATTCATGGGAGATGTTCGTGAAAAACCTGAATTTGAATTGATTGATATTTTCATCTTTCTTCCTTTCAAGCTTTTCTATTTCATAGGCTTGTTTGATCTTAATATTATTAATCAGGAAGAAGAAGATTGTAACAAGAATTATCAGAAGCAGAATTGTATACAATATGATTGCCCACCATGAACGTGCAGGATGTGGTTTTACACGGATGGCTAATTCCAATGGGTTTTCGCTCCAGGTATCGCTGTTATTCGAGGCGGTTAATAACAAAGTGTAGTTTCCAGGTGGGAGGTGAGAATAGTTAATTGTTCTTCCCTTGTAGTCCGTTCTGTTCCAGCTCTTATCAAGTCCAGATAGCTTATATGCAAACTTATTTTTTTCGGGTTGCGAAAATGATAAAGATGAAAACTCTACATTTATGTTATTCTCGCTGTTTTTCAATATCAAGCCATTTTCCATGGCCTCATAAACATTCAAAGTTTTGTTAGCAATACTAATGTTTGTAATTACTACAGGAGGAACAAAAGAATTATGTATCAAATCATCAGGATAAAATACATTGAATCCAGAATAGCCTCCCGCGAAGATCTGGCCTCCCTTTGATTTATAAAGGGCTCCATCAATAAAGAAATTTCCGAGCAAGCCATCATTTACATTAAATTCTTCAATACGAAAAACGTCTTCAGCTCTATTGCTAAATCTGATGAGTCCGTTATTTGTGCTTAGCCAAAGCTCATTTTCATTCTCTATTATATCAAATACCGCGCCCTCTTGCACTCCTGCCTGTTTAAGGAAATGTGTAAATGTCTTTTTATTTTTGTTAAATAATGCAAGGCCAGCAGTTCCTGTACCAATCCAAATTCTATGTTCAGAGTCTTCATATACCTCATATATAATATTACTTTGGATAGTATTGGGGACTTCAGCCTGAGCAATGTAGTGGTCAAAATTCATTTTTAGATGTTCTCCACGACGATTTTTGGCAACATTGAGACCGCCTCCCAAAGAGCCTACCCACAAAACAGAATCGGAATCTTCATAAATCGCACTAATGAACTCACCTATGATGGCTGATGGATTATTTTCATCAGGCAGGAAGCGATACAATTGATAAATTGGATAATCAGATTCAGGAACCAACTTAAACAGTCCATTATTTGTTCCTATCCAGATACTTCCAAATTGATCTTCATAGATTTTATTGATCATTCTGCTTCTGTCGCCTGTAACCGGATCATAAGTCAAATATTGCTGAGCAAGACCTGTTCCGGCGGATATCCTGAACAAACCCGAATACCTGCTCCCAATCCATAAATTGTCTTTTGAATCTTTGTAAAAACAGGTTGCAGCATTTATGTTTCCTGGTAAACCTTTGAAACGCGGGATCTGCGTATAGGGTATGAAAGATCCATTGTCCAGATCGTATTTTCCAAAGCCAAGTCCATTTACACCAACCAATAATGATGAATCAACATCTAAAATAAAGGATCGAATTGATTGATTTTCATGATTTTCCTCAATAACAGGAATGGTAAAACCCCTTATCTTTCTATGCGTAGGATCTATTTTATTCAGTCCCCCTCCGCCTGTGGCCATCCATATTATTCCTGAATTATCTTCATAAATATCAAAAATGTCGTTATTCCCTAAATCGCCTGGCTCGTTCCCCGCCTGAATAAGAGATATTACAGGGCTTGGTGAATTGTGTTCAGAAATGATATTTATTCCATAAGGAGTGCCGGCCCAAATGTGACCTTTATCGTCCTGATAAAGACAGTAAATAATATTGCTGGAAAGAGAAAGGCCCTTCTGTGAGTTCATGTTGTATTTTTGCAATACTT
>JAUUZQ010000018.1 GCA_030589895.1 Bacteroidales bacterium | reverse complement strand
TTAATGACCAGCAAGGTTTACTCTCCAATACAGTAAGAGATATTAAACAAGACTCTCTCGGCCACATGTATTTTGCCACAACAAATGGTGTTTCAATGCTGGGTAAAGACTCTATAACAAACTACTTTACAGGAATCTCTTTTAAAAAGATCTTTATTGATTCGAAAAATAATAAATGGCTTGCAGGAGGCGATGGAGTATATTTAATTTCCGCAAATGGTGAACAGAGATCGTTGAATTCTGAGTTTCCTGAAATTCCAGAGTTCATTTATAATATTACTGAAGACGGAAAAAGCAATGTTATATTATTTGCAAGCGCTGGTGGCGTGTTTGAGTACGAAATTGACGAAAACAGGGTAACACAACTTAATGATAAAGATTGTTACTCCGTATTTATTGATATCAATGACAGTATATGGCTCTCCACAAAATCAGGCCTTCTCATCTCAAGCCGGGAAAACTTACTGGATTATAAATTTGAAAACGAGATGTATAATCTCAATACCCGTCTGGATTTTCCGGTAGAGGTCATTTCAGAGATCACCACCAATAAGTTTGGTTCTGTCTGGTTGGTTTCCGAATCAAAAATATTTCAAGTTATTTCAACAGATCAAAAACCTATCGTCTATGAGCAGGAAATAGGCATTAAGAACAACAAAATCCTCTCGTTCCTTGTAGATGTCGAGGATAATATCTGGATCGGATTCTCCGGTGGACTGCAGCGATTAACCAACAGAAAAGGACTCCGTAATTTCTATCCAAATACAATTAACAGCTATATCTATTCCGTGTTTCAGGACAAGCAAGATCGCATATGGACCACTTCTAATAACGGTATATTTTATTTCGACGGTAAGCTTAAAAAATATACCCCAAAAATAGGTTTCGGAAATAATCATTACCTGGGGACTCCACTGAAAAATGGAAATATTCTACTGTCAAACATCTATGGACTTTATGAAGTCAACAGCACTTCTCTGAAAATAGTAAAACATTCTCTGTTCCCTCAATTATCTCATACACCGGAAAACATATTTATCTCATCCGATGGAAAAATATTCCTGCTTACAGGGATTAATGGAGTAATATACTATTTCCCCGATTTCTATAGCCAGCCAATTGTATTAAAAAGCAGATTTACTTCCAACATCTTTCAGCTGGAAGAATACCAGGGGCAAATTATCGGAGGGAACAACAATGGGTTGGTGAAATTCAATGGAACTGATTTTGAATCTGTCAATAGTAATATTAGTTGTAACGTTTGGTCTCTATATGCACAGGACTCCATTCTCTACATTGGAACAGACTGTGGAATTGGATTGATTCAAAACGAGAATTTTGATCAAATGGATATCATGACCTATTCAAAAAACCTCGTGATAAAAAACATAGCGAAAGCCAAGAACAGGAACCATCTCTGGATTGGTACAAACAAGGGTTTTAGCTATTACAATCTCAATATTAAAGAGGCTGTATTCAGTATTGATACAAAAGACGGATTAAGCGGAGATGAGATTACCTCCAGTGGTCTGTTTCTTGACAATAAAGATTTGCTATGGGTAGGCACCTACCATGGATTATCTAACTTCAATATCAGGGCAAAATCATCCCATTCATATGCTCCCGTTTGTAATATTGAAAGTGTTAAATTAAATGACGAGGAGTTTGATTATTTATCAAAAAATATCTTCAAACACAATGAGAACAACCTCGTGTTTGAGATCTCTGCACTCTCATTTACGGATGAAAAATCTGTGGATTATGAATTTTATTTACGATCAAGCAATAACTATTCTGCATACCACCGTGGCAAAGAGTTTAAGGCCTACTACAACAATCTGCCTGCCGGTAAATATGAGTTTATTTACAAAGCCAAAGGGAAGAATAATATTTGGGGTTATGCCGAAAGTTATGAGTTTACTATTCGAAAAGCATGGTACGCAACCTGGATATTCAGGATAATTCTGCTTTTTACCATTGTCTGGTTTGCATATATGTTCTATAAGATTCGGATCAGGACCATAGAGGCTCAGAAAAAGAAACTGGAGCAACAAGTAAGGGAAAGAACCCATGAATTAGAAGAGGCAAATACTGAAATTGAGGCTCAGCGCGATCTTGCAACTGAACAGCGTGACCAGATATCTATACAGCAAGAGGAGATCCTGGATAGTATTCACTATGCAGAAAAAATACAGCAATCAATGCTTCCCTCCGCGAAATTAATGAAAAGATACTTGTCTGAACACTTCATTCTTTTCAAGCCCAGGGATATTGTAAGTGGCGATTTCTATTGGGCTCTTGAACGCGATGACTATGTCTATTTTACAGCTGCAGATTGTACGGGACATGGAGTTCCCGGAGCATTTATGAGCATGCTTGGAATTGCATTTCTCAATGAAATTGTGAATAAATTCGATGATATCGATCCGGATGAAATTCTGAACCAGTTAAGGAAATATATCATCAAAGCCATGAATCAACAAGGTCAGGAAGGAGAAAATAAAGACGGAATGGACATGGTGATTTGTAAGCTGAATAAAAAGACAAATGAACTTAAATATGCCGGGGCAAATAACCCTCTCTTCCTTGTAAGAGACGGAGAATTGATTAAAACCAAGGGTGATGCCATGCCAGTCTCTATTCATATCCGCATGGATCCATTTACCTCGCATACAGTTCAGCTACAGAAGGGAGATGTATTCTACATATTCTCAGATGGATATGCAGATCAGTTTGGTGGTCCAAAGATGAAAAAATTCATGCAAAAGCGCTTCAGAGAGCTCCTTGTCAGTATAGGTGAACATGACATGGAAAAGCAGAAAGAAATCCTTAACGAAACCATTGAAGAATGGAAAAAATGGGATGAAGGAATCGAGCAAATTGATGATATTGTTGTGATTGGCGTAAAAGTATAATTCTTTTTTTGACAAGCTGTAACTTTTAGGCATGACTCACCGTCATACTCTAAAACACTAAATATATTTATTATGAAACGAGTTACAGTATTATTTCTTTCTCTCCTGTTGACCATTGCCTGCTATGCGCAAAATGATACTATTCAGGTTTCCGACGATTTAACTGAACTGGAAGAACTTCAGGAGTTGGAAGAAATTCAGGAATTAGAAATAATTCAGGAGTTGGAAGAGCTTCAGGAGTTGGAAAAGCTTCAGGAGTTGGAAAAGCTTCAGGAGTTGGAAGAGCTTCAGGAGTTGGAGGAAATTCAGGAGTTAGAAGTAATTCAGGAGTTAGAAGTAATTCAGGAACTGGAAGATGAAGATATAATCTTTGAAACACCAGATAAAACAGAGATCAGTTTTGGTGAAAATCAAGTGCTTATTATAGAAGAAAACGGAGATACAACAACAGTCCAGCTTGGTAGCAAAGGACTTAGCATTGTTGAAGGAGAAGATGGCACTTCCATTAATATTATTAACATGGAAGAAAAAGTTTCATCTTCAGTTGATTCTTGCAGAAAAAAATCAAAGAAAAAGTTCAAACCTCATTATGCCGGTTTTGAATTGGGTATGAATAATTTCCTGAATGCAGACAACTCAATACCTACACAAGGGTTTATAAGCCTGAATACCGGAAAATCCTGGAACTATAATCTGAATTTTCTTGAATATGGATTTGGATTGGGGACCTCATACATTGGACTGGTTACAGGACTTGGAATAGAGTGGTCCAATTATGTTTTCGATGCAAACAATACTATCGCTAAAGATGACAATAGAAATATCATCAATGTACCTGATCCATTTAACAACGTAACAAAATCTTCCCTCAAGATGAGTTATCTGACGGCTCCTCTGCTTCTTGAATTTCAAATTCCTGCAGGGAAAAAGAGAATATACTTTTCAGCCGGGGTAGTTGGTGGTATAAAAATGACTTCCAAGACCAAAGTTAAATATCAGGATGGCGGAAACCAGAAGAGTGTTGTTAAGAATGATTACAATCTTTCTCCATTCAGATATGGTGCAACAGTAAGATTAGGCTATCGGGTTATCAATATTTTTGCCAATTACTATTTTTCACCATTGTTCTTGGATACGACTACTCCCGAATTGAATCCCTTCAGTATTGGATTGAATCTCATTCCTTTCTAAAATTAACAGAGATATACACAAAACCGGCTTCATTGGGAGCCGGTTTTTTTGTGCCTGCCTTTTGATAACCTTTCTTATTTGGTCTGCTCTTAATGCTTACCTTTACCGGAAACAATAATCTATAGGCTCATGAGACTACTTTTAATAAGCAATTCAACAAATGCAGGAGAGGAATATCTCGATTATCCAAAGATAGAAATCCGCAAATTTCTGGGAGATAAAAAGGTAACAGGCTTGTTCATTCCATATGCCGGAGTTAGTATAACATTTGACGACTACACAAAACGTGTAAAAGAACGATTCAATGAAGTGGGTCATGATATTATCTCAATTCATGATGCAGAAGATCCTGTTTCAGCTGTTAAAAATGCTGAAGCTATTATTGTTGGAGGGGGGAACACCTGGCAGCTGATAAAAATGATTCAGGACAATCAGCTAATTGAAGCCGTAAGGGAAAAAGTGCTAAACGATACTCCTTATATAGGATGGAGTGCCGGATCCAATGTAGCCTGTCCGACAATTAAAACCACAAATGACATGCCTGTTGTCGAACCTGATAGTTTCAATGCATTTAATCTGATTAAATCACAGATTAATCCACATTATCTGGATAAAAACCCTGATGGACACGCAGGGGAAACACGCGAAGACAGGATCAATGAATTTTTAATTGCAAATCAGGATATGAGTGTGCTTGGATTGAGAGAGGGGTGCATGTTCAGAATTGAAGGAGATGATATCAGCCTCATAGGAACCCGTCCGGTAAGGGTATTTGCGTACGGAAAAGATCCAGTAGAACTAAATGCAGGAGATGATTTTTCCAACTTAATTTAAGCGATTTATTTACGACCAGATCAACTCAATTTCTGTGAAAAGAATCAGAATATTTTTTGAATACCTGGCAGCATTTGTAATTATTTTTCTGCTGCTTTTTGCCATTGGCAGTGCTATCGTTGTAAAATATTACGGCGATGAGGTAAAAAAATATACCATGGAGCTGGTCAACGAGCAAGTTGATACAAAAATATATGTGAAAGAAATTGGAATTAGTCTTTTCCGTAAATTTCCATATACCTCTCTGTTCTTTAATGATGTTACTGTATGGTCAGGACACGGCTTTAACAGATCTGAATTCAATGAGATATCGACTGACACACTGTTCACGGCTGAAAATATTTATCTCCAGTTTAACATCATCGACCTGGCCAGAAAAAAATATACCATAAAAAACCTGGAAGCCAGAAATGGTTTGATCCGAATCCTTTCAGACTCCAATGGAGCGGGAAATTACAATGTCTCTGCTAAATCTTCAGACGAACCTGGTTCCTTCCTGTTTGATCTTAAAAGCGTAAATATTAAAAACTATAAAATCCAATATATCAATAAAGCAAAATCTCTGGATGCTAATCTAATGATTGAGAACCTTCAGCTGGAAGGAAATTTTTCACGGGTCAATTATCAATTGAAAACAATTACCAATGCCCACCTCTATTCCATGCATAGTCATGATGTGCTATACCTCTCCGATCAGGCTATTCAAACAAATATTTCTCTCCAGGTTAAAAACAATGTCTTTAGTATTTCAAAAGGAGAAATTGAACTTGGAGATCTTGTAGCTGATATTACCGGTGAATTCCTGGTTTCAAACGAAGGAACAACAGATCTGAATCTTAAATTGGCGGGGCGAAAAATTGATATTGCATGGCTATTAGATATTTTAAATAAAAATGGCCTTTCTTCAATAGAGAAATTAAGTGGAAGAGGTAAGCTTGATATAAACGCAGAAATTACCGGATTGGCATCCTCCACACTTATGCCACATATTCAGACGGATTTTTCTACCCAGGGAGCATATCTGTCAATAAAAGATTTTGCATCCCCCTTAAAATCTTTGAATATTACAGGAAGTTTTAGCAATGGTTTATATAATTCCAGGGTTTCAAGCTCACTGGAAATCTCCTCCTTCAGCACATTAATTGAGAATTCAGAAGTGTCAGGTGCTCTGGCTATTCAAAATTTTGTTTTGCCACGCTTTACGCTAAAGATTCTCGGGTCTCTTGAATTACAGGATCTCATTAATTTAAGTCCCTCTTTGCCAATTAGAAATACAAGTGGAAGTATTTTCCCGGATATCCAGATAAATGGATTAATAACAGGATTGGGAAGTGGAAAACCCGGTATATCCTTCACACCGGAAGGATCTGTTTCCTTTAATCAATTAGGCTTTTTTCTTGACAATGAGGGTATTGATTTCACATCGCTAAACGGATCCGTAGATCTAAGTAACATGTTTTGGAATTACAGTTTGAGCGGTTCCGCCGGATTGTCTGATTTCTCCATTTCAGGTAATTCTACAAACCCCCTTGATTATTTACTGAATGACAAAAAGCTAAATATAAATGCTTCGTATTATAGTTCATTAACTGACCTGGATGATCTCTTAAAAGATCTCCATGGAAATAGAGATTCAGAGAATTCCATCCAATACCCAAAAAATATCAGCTTGAGACTTGGATTCAAATTTGAAGCCTTAAAAAAAGGTCCGGTATCAACTCAAAATACAAGTGGAGTGCTAATATATTCTTATCCGACCGTAAGAATAGATTCATTGCAAATCGAAACAATGGGGGGGAACGTAAAAGGGAAAATTGGATTAAACAAGCTCGATAGAGAAACGCAGCAAATAATTATTACTTCAACAATAGAAAAAGTTCAAATCGATCAGCTTTTTACCTCCTTTAAAAATTTCGGTCAAGAATTTATTACAGAAGACAATATCAAAGGACGATTATCCGGAACTGCCAATTTTTCAACTCCTATAAAAAGTAATTTTGCAATACAAAGCTCCAAAATAATTTCAGAGTCCAATATCAGGATAGAAGATGGTGAACTTATTAATTTTCAGCCACTTATTGAATTGTCCAAATTTTTAAAACTTGAAAAGATGGATCATGTTCTCTTTTCAACTCTGGAAAATAACATTATAATACGTGACAATGCCATTACTATTCCTGATATGGAGATTCTTTCAAGCGCTCTTAATCTCAGTGGATCAGGAACACATTCATTCGATAAAAAATACAACTATCATCTGGCCGTAAAACTTTCGGAGCTATTGTTTAAAAAAGCCCAAAGCTCCGCAAATAAAGAATTTGAAATTGCTCTTGATGAAAATGACCAACGGACCATATTCCTGTATTTATATGATGAAGGGGACGGAATAATAATTGAATTTGATGAGCAGCAGGCAATAAAAAAAATAAAAGCAGATTTCAAAGAAGAAGGAGGTGAACTAAAAGTAGTCCTGAATAAAGAATTTGGTATATTTAAAGATGATGATGCGGTGATTGAGAGTGCAAACAAGGAAGAAACGCCAATGTTTAAATTTGAATTTCCTGATGAGGAATCAACAGATACAATAAAAACTGAAGAAAAAGGAAAAGAAAAAAAGAGATGGTGGAAAAAGGAGGAAGAAAATAAACAAGAGATTGATTTCGTTATTGATCTTGATACTATACCTTAATCAGACGTGAATATTTACGAAAAAAAACAAATCCGGAAATTTTTCCTATTGATATCTGCATTCATAATTGGTGCAGGATCACTCATTTATACAAACAGACTGGTAGATACAATTGAAAAGGATGAGCGTAAGAAGGTAGAACTTTGGGCTGAAGCAACCAGAATTCTTGTGAATACGGAATCAAATGATCTAAATATCAATTTTCCTTTGGAGGTCCTTGAAAACAATACACAAATACCTGTTATTGTCACGAACTCATTGGATTCAATCCTGTTTTTCAGAAACCTTGATACTACACGGGTTAATCAGCATGAATATCTTCGAAAAAAGCTTGCTCAAATGAAGAATGAAAATGACAGTATTCTCATTGAGATCGGGAACAATCATTTTCAATATTTATATTACCATAATTCAAGTTTGTTGAAGAAGCTCGCTCTCTTCCCATATGTTCAACTGGCAGTTATTATTCTTTTCATTCTTGTTTCATATATAGCGTTCAGTATTTCCCGCAAGGCAGAACAAAATAAGGTCTGGACGGGAATGTCAAAGGAGACAGCTCATCAGTTGGGGACTCCAATATCCTCATTGCTCGGATGGGTGGAAATTCTGAAACAGTATAAAGTTGAAGAATCTATTCTTGCTGAATTGGAAAAAGATACACTAAGATTAGAAAAAATCGCTGATCGATTTTCAAAAATTGGATCAAAGCCGACTCTCAAAAAACAAAATATTTTAGTGAATCTTGAGAATAGCCTGACATATATTAAAACCCGTGGTTCCAAAAGCATAAAATTTTCCACTGATTTTCCCGGAGACCCAATACTCATCCCATTGAATGACACGCTTTTTGATTGGGTAATTGAGAACCTTTGTAAAAATGCAATGGATGCCACAGGGGGATCCGGGACTGTTTCTCTGGTATGTAAAGAGACTGAAAATCATGTCATTATTGATATTGAAGATTCCGGCAAAGGCATCGCAAAATCAAAATACAAAACAATTTTTAAGCCAGGCTATACCACAAAGAAAAGAGGCTGGGGTCTCGGATTATCCCTTACAAAAAGGATTGTGGAAGAATATCATAATGGGAAAATATTTGTTCTCTCCTCTGAACCGGGAGTTAAAACTATTATAAGAATATCTCTACATAAAAAGGTATAGAAAAGTACCTTACCAATACTACTTTTGAGCTTTCTTATGTACAATTTTATATAGTTTATCGGATCTTCTGACAAGAGTATTCACTAATATTGAACAACGCTCTCCCTTGATTGATTTATCAACATTTTTAAGATCAACCCGCATTTCTTCTACCGTTGTTTCAACCACTCCTGTGGTTGGTCCGATTATTAAAATTTCATTTCCCACAACAAGTTCTCCCGTCTCAAGCAGGAACTCTGCAACACCAATTTTATCAAAATAATTCGTTACTTTTCCGACATATATTTTTTTCATAGTAGCTTCTGAACCATATACTTCACTCCACTCTCCCAGTCGTTTCCCAAGATAATATCCATCCCAGAATCCCCTGTTAAATACAGAGGAGAGTCTTGTTTTCCACACCTCAATTTTATCAGAGTTAAAGTCATTTGCAACATATGCCTCTATGGCTTCATCATAGCATGAAGTAACTGTTTTAACATATTCAGGAGAACGGGCACGTCCCTCAATCTTCAAGACGGTAACTCCTGCATCAAGTACCTTGTTAAGGAAATGAATTGTTGAGAGATCCTTGGGAGACATGATATACTCATTATCAATTTCCAGTTCAGCTCCCCGCTCCTTATCTGTAGCAATATATGATCTGCGACAAACCTGCAGACAATCACCTCTGTTTGCTGAGTGATTGTGTTCATGAAGACTGAGATAACATTTTCCTGATATAGCCATACAAAGAGCACCATGAATAAACATCTCAATTTTTATCAGTTCACCGGAGGGGCCTCTTAAATCTTCCAGCTCAATAGCTTTGGCAATTTCTGCTACTTGTTCCAGGTTGAGTTCCCTGGCAAGTACAACAACATCTGCAAAGTTCGAATAGAACCGAAGAGAATCAATATTGCTGATATTCAGCTGGGTTGACAGATGCACCTCCACCCCAATTTTACGAGCATAATCAAGGACTGCCTGATCAGACACAATAATTGCAGTGACACCATGTTCCTTCGCAAGATCTACAATTTGTCTCATCTGAATAAGCTCATGATTATAAATCACGGTATTCACTGTAAGGTAGGTATGCAGATTATTCTCTTTCGCGATAGAAACTATTTTGGGTAGATCTTCTTTGGTGAAGTTTGCAGAAGAGCGAGCCCTCATGTTAAGCTGCTCAATGCCAAAATAGATTGCATTTGCACCAGCCTGTATTGCTGCCATTAAGGATTCATATGAACCCGCAGGAGCCAATAGTTCAATATTATTTCTCTTTATCATGGATGCAAAGATAAAGCAGTTTTACAATTACTCTACTGAAGTTGAAAACATCTTAATGAGTAGTTGTTTCACAGTCTCAACTTTGGCTGGTTTTGTAAGATATTCATCCATCCCCGCCTGAATTGAATCTGCTTTTCGTTGGTCATCGATATCTGCAGACATCGCAATAATAGGAGTTTTAATACCATTGTTTCGAATCACTTCTGTTGCCTCAAAACCATTCACTTCCGGCATGTAAAGATCCATAAAAATGATATCATATTCATTATCGCTTGTAAGTGTAATTGCTTCGGCTCCATTTTTAGCCAACTCAATCTCATAACCAATATTCTTAAAAATTGACTGTGCTACTTTCTGGTTGATCAGGTTGTCCTCCACCACTAAAATCGATAAGTCTTCAGGCAATGAATTTAGTGTACTCACAATTGCTTTATGATCTTCTATTCCACTAAAAATTTCATAGATAATATCAAATAGCTCTTTGCTTTCAAAGGGCTCTATCAGATAATAATCTATCCAAAGTTGTTTGGATATTTTATAGTTTCCCGGCTTGTCGTTCCCGCTCACAAGAATAATTGGGAATTTATCTGATAATCCCTCGTCTTTTATCCGTTTTGCCAATACAAATCCATCCAAATTGTTTTTGTCAAAAAGAATCAACAGATTATAAAGATCACGCTTTATCTTTAAATGATGAATTATACTATCAATATTTGAATCCTGGTAAATCTTTGATACAATATTCACTCCGAATTTATTAAGCATTGTTCTTATGCTATTCTTTTCCGGATTGGACTCTTTGGTTATAAACAGGGCAGTAATTTGTTCCAATCGGTTGAATCCATCAAAGTTGTATTTTTTCTTAATCTTCTCATTAGAATACACTTCAATAGTAAAACTAAATCGTGAACCGGGATATTCGTCAGAATTTGAAATCCTCGAGGGACTTTCCACCCATATCTCTCCATTCATCAGTTCAACTAATTGTTTAGATATAGCCGTTCCAAGCCCTGATCCTCCATGCTTTCTGCTTACCGATCCTCTCATCTGTGTATAACTACCAAAGATAGATTTAATTCGGTCCTTCGGGATTCCCATACCTGTATCTTCCACATAAAAAAGCAATTGCAGACTGTTCTGGTATTCCTCC
Organism: Bacteroidales bacterium; assembly: GCA_030589895.1. GTDB lineage: Bacteria > Bacteroidota > Bacteroidia > Bacteroidales > JAUUZQ01. The sequence goes on along the minus strand of JAUUZQ010000018.1, from coordinate 38,995 downwards.
ATCACATCAACACCAATTACAATTTTTCCTTTCTCTGTAAATTTCACCGCATTGCTAACAAGATTTGTAATTACCTGACGAAGACGGAATGGGTCCCCTATTAACCGATCGGGCACAACAGCCATAATATCTGATTCAATAAGCAATTCTTTTTCTTCAGCGAGTGGCTTAAAAAGGTCTATGGCCAAAGAAATTTCTTCTCTCAGTAAAAAAGGAATCTCTTCCAGCATCATTTTTCCTGCTTCAATTTTAGAGAAATCTAAAATATCATTGATAATGGTCATAAGAAGATCTGAAGATTTTTTAATAATCTTCACCTTCTCTTCGACTGTTTTGCTAAGTTTCGAATCAATTAAACCAGACACCATACCAAGAATACCATTCATCGGGGTTCTGATCTCATGGCTCATTGAGGCAAGAAAATCAGACTTGGCCCTGTTCGCAGCAACCTCCTGTTTCCTTGATCTCTCAATAGGAGATACATCGATCATGGCAATAAGTCGTAATTCTTCTCCTCCAATTCTGGTTTTTTCCTCCACACGAAAGATGACAGTCTCAATTCCTTCTTTTTCATAATACAGAAAATCAGAATTATCGAATGAATCCAGGTCCTCTCTTAAGAGATACTTATTGGAGACAAGGAACTGTTTTGAAAAATCCTTTCCAATGAGACTTTCTGAATTGCCTACAAATAGTAAACGACGAGTTGCACTGTTTAAATTTCTAATAATATTATTGGAATCCAGAATCATAATTCCAACAGGAAAATTCTCTATGATCTGACGAAATACTATCTCCGACATCTTCAGCTCCTCCTCCTTTTTCCTTCTTCTCCCAAGATGCAGAAGCATGTACAGGATCATAATAAGTGTTGACATAAAAGAAAACAAGGTAATTTTCAGGTTCCTGTAAATAAAAAAATCATTGAATATATCCTGACTGGCAGAAAATACAATTCCCAGGCTCTGGTTGAAGATCCTTAGTGGATAATATGCCGAATACACGCCCTCTTTCCGTCCGAGAGTATCAAGCATTGCATGGTGAATTAATCCTTCAGATTCCATATCAATACTATCCACAATCTCTCCAAGTTTAATAATTTCTTCACTTTTAAAAGGAAAAGATTTACTTAAAATTTCTCCGTCTGCATTCAATATCCATTGCCATGTGATTGTTTTTCCCAGAGGATAGAGTTCAAATACTGATTTAGAGAATTGTTCGAAATCAACCTCAACAATAATATTTCCTGTTACTTCATCATTGTCGAAATATGGATAGTGATAAAGGTAATCTCCCTTTCTAAACTCAACTTTATCACGCGGAGACAATTTTGCCTGTCGCTGTCGCGGAAAAGTGTCAACAACAAACTCCTCATTCTCGTTTATATACAGACCAAAATAATTCCTTTCGTTATCAAAAATAAAAATATTTGTTATTAGACTGCGATACTTAGAATAAAATATCTGCAAACTTCGGTTGCTTTCTTCTAACTCTTCACGATCATTGAAAATCGCTGAAAAATGATATTCGAAAAGTAAGCGATTCAAATCACTCTCAAATTCAACCAGCGTCTTCTCCATATAATTTCCGCAAAGGTTGGTTTGTTGTTGCAGAGAAGAGTTGAGGAAATTAACGAACCTATTATTGATATTAAGAAATGAAAAGATATTCATTGAAAGTAATATCACCAGAAAAACCACAGCAATTATTGATACTCTTTTCATTCAGCTATCTAAGGTTTTAGAATCTAAACTTACTAAGATTTTTTATTCGGAAATCTAAAATTAACAATTATTGCATTATAGCACAGAAATATTATCTGTATTTACTATTAAAGTCACTCAGAAGGTTGATATAACTGTTATACCTCGACAGGCTGATTGTTTCTCTTTCCACAGCATCTCTGACTGAGCATTTAGGCTCGTTCAGATGAAGACAATTATTGAACTTACAGTCTTTACTTGCCTCGAAGATCTCAGGAAAAAAATGAAATAATTCTTCTTTCTCAATATCTACCATTCCATAACCTTTAATACCCGGGGTATCGATTACCTTTGTTTCCGAAGAGATAAAATGCATTTCTGCATAAGTTGTTGTATGTTTTCCTGAATTGTGATGGTCAGATACCTCATTGGTTCTAAGCTCCAGAGAAGGATCAAGGATATTTAGTAATGTAGATTTCCCAACACCTGAATTCCCGGCAATAACGGTTGTTTTTGATTCAATAAGATTCTCTACCAAGTCAATACCGATACCGTTCCTCAATGAAATGGGCATACATTGATACCCAATATTTCTGTATGTTTCAAGTAGCCCTTCCAATTCATTCATCTCTTTTTCCTTATACATATCAATCTTATTAAATAAGATAACAACAGGAATCCGGAATGCTTCAGCTGACACTAAAAACCGATCAATAAACTCAAGAAAAGTCCGGGGCTTTACCAGGCTGACCATTAACACTGCCTGGTCAATATTGCAGGCGATAAGCTGATATTCATGAGAAAGATTGGAGGATTTACGTATGATGTAGTTTTTTCGATCATCGATCTTTTCGATTATACCACCATCCTGATCGCTTATTTTTCTATATTGAATCCGGTCACCAACAGCCACAGGGTTTGTAGATCTGATTCCCTTCATTCGAAATGTACCCCGAATTTTACATGGAATAATTTCTCCCTCTTCTGGTTTAACATAATACCAGCTTCCTGTTGTTTTTATGACTAGCCCTTGCTCCAAATTCAAACCTTTTCAGCAAAGTTATGATTTTTGTCCTATTACTGCTAAATCAAAAAACAATTGAAATTTATTCCCTCTCTGAAGACAAAGGAGCTATCATGTTAAAAAACCTGGATTTAAACTGGAATCCGGATACTGATCCCTCCTGATCCTGACTTGCCATTAGGCTCATATCGGAACCTGTCAATTTATTGACTTCCTGAATTCCCTGATTGGCCAGATTCCATATAAATACATCATCTTCATTCATGAGATCCGATGCTTTGTCTAATTGGTATCTAAGTCTTTCTGAAATAGCAAGTGAACTCATATTTATTGTTGGCAAAGAAAGTGGCTGCGTTGTAATCTGATCATTTTTAGCTCTTAGTTCCGTGATTCGAATCCTTGAAATATCAATACCGGCAGTCCTTTCACCCTTCTGCTCCCTTAAATCCTTGTCTCTCTGTGTCTCTTTGGTTTCATCTGAAACCTGCTTCTTAAGGGTTGAAACAGGTGCTGATGTCCTTGAATTCCGTATGATTTGAATAGAGGCTGCCCTTTCCTCTACTTTTGGATTCTTAACTTCGGGTTCAATATCGGCTGTTTCTGTTAAAATTACTGATTCGGGCAAAGAGGCGATTTCATTATTTATCTCAATCGGATCCATTTTTACCAGAATCAATATTGCAATAGTTGCCGCTGCAGCAACTGGCAGAATAATTCTTAAATTGAAAATTGAAGTTCTACGTCTTCTAATCAGGCTGTTCTTTTTTAGAAAAGTGATCTTCTCAGCCTCTAAATATGTCCTCTTCAATAATTTAAAATCGGCATTATATTCGCCTTTAGAATTCAAAAAATCTTCAAATAATTCTCTTTGGTTTATTGTAAGGTCATTTTCAAGATATGCAATGGAAAACATTTCAAAATTGCGGGCGTTAACAGATGCTGATATAGTAGGAATCTCCTTTTTTAAGGATTCCTTACCTGGTAATCGAATATCCTCCACTGAAACTTTCAAGAGATCAAAATCCTTCAATTCATCTGCCAGATCGGGATTAAACCGGAGGAAATTATTCAAAATCTCTTCCTTTTCTGCAGAAAGGTTCCCCTCTGAAAAATCAAGAAAATACTCCTCATAATTATCTCTGTTAATGTCCATAATATATTTCAATAATGCTGTCGTATTTATACTATATGTTCCATTTTTACGAGGTAATTTTTCAAATTAATTCTACCCCGATAAATATATACCTTAACCTGTGACTCCGACAAGGCTGTAATTTTCGCAATTTCATCATACGAATACCCTTCATAATCCCTTAATAAAATTACTGTTCGCTGAATTTCCGGTATCAATTTCAATGCCTGCTCCAGCACCTCATTCAAATCGCTGTATTGTTCAGTATGATAATGCATCCCTTCTTTCACCTGGTCAAAATCAGTAATTCGTTTCTCTTTTCTCAACACATCAACCATGGTATGATATGCTGTTGTAAAGAGGTAAGACTTGGCCTTCACTCCTTCCACATTATCGAGTTTCACCCAAAGTTTTTCATACGATTCCTGAACTACATCCTGTGCAATTGCTTCGTTTCTGCAATTTTTCAAAATGAACCTATATACGTTATCAGCGTATTTTTCTACCGCGTTATTATAGTCGTCTATCGTCATTTAGTCTGCGTATCCGATGTTAAGACGGTTCAAGTTACAAAAAGTTACAGATTATGGGGAGAATTATGAAATGAAATAAAAAATACTATTCGGATAACTTACAAAAAAACTATCAAAAACAAGATATTTCAACCACTTCTGTTTCAGGTATTTAATGCTTGAATAAAAAATAGTTGCAAAAAAACTTGACAAAGGCATTTCAATTGTTTTATATTTGAACGACCGTTCAGTCATAAGTCCATGCCAAGAACAAAAAAACAATTTGAGGAAATAAGGGAAAGTCGCAAAGAACAGATCATGTCTTCTGCCCTGGAGCTTTTTGCAAAGGAAGGCTACGGTCATGTCTCTATATCTACCCTTGCAAAACATGCCGGGATTTCAAAAGGTCTGATGTACAACTATTTCGAGAGTAAAGAACAATTACTTAATGAAGTCCTTAACAATGGTATCAATGAAATCTTAGAGTTATTTGATCCCAATCATGATGGAATAATTTCATCTGATGAAGTTGGTCTTCTGATTCGGAAAACTTTTCGGATGATGAGGGAAAATCAAGATTACTGGGTGAAGTTTTTAAGAGTAATGATTCAGCCTAATGTGTCGGGATTTCTTAAAAAAGGAGACTTTGCTAAATTGATAGAAAACTATTTTAGAATGTTTGAAGCTTACTTTCATGAACGTGGCTTCGAAGATCCGATGCTGGAGATGTTCCACTTTTCTGTGCTCCTGGAGGGCTTTGGTATGATGATGATCTACTCCGATGGGATGTTAACATTACCTCCCGGAATTCTGGAAAAATTTGAAGAGCGAATAATAAAAACATATACATAGAAAATGAAAAATCTTACAAAATTAATTGTACTGTGCTTTCTGTTTGTGCCTGTTTTATCTTTTGGACAAAGAGGATTAAGCGCAACAGAAATTATAGAAAAAGCAGATGATAAATTCAATGGTGAGGAGTCGGGAATATCTGTGATGGCAATGACCATTGTAAGGCCTACATGGAAGCGTACAGTTGAGTTTAAAAGCTGGAACAAGGGAACTGCAAATTCATTGACTCTTATAACTGCTCCGTCCAGAGAAAAAGGACAAACATTTTTAAAACGAGGCAACGAAATGTGGAGCTGGAATCCAAGCATCAGCAGGCTTATTAAGCTTCCTCCATCCATGATGTCGCAAGGGTGGATGGGATCGGATTATACCAATGATGACATACTAAAAGAATCATCAATTGTAACAGACTACACTCATAAAATTATCGGGGAAGAGATTATTGATGGTCGGATGTGTCATAAAATAGAAATGATAGCTCATGAAGATGCAGCTGTGATATGGGGACAGCAGATTAGATGGATAGATAAAAAAGACTACCTGTTTATGAAAGCTGAACTATATGATGAGGATGGTTACCTGATAAGATCTGAAATTGGTAGTGATATTAAAACAATGGACGGAAGGCTTATTCCCACACGAATTGAGTTGATTCCAGAAGAAGAAGAAGGGCATAAAACCATTATACAAATAAAGGAGATTGAGTTCAATGCCCCAATGGATGATAAATTCTTTTCGCAACAAAATATGAAAAGGGTAAGGTAGAGGGTGCGATGTCTGAAATATTTCGAAAACAATTATACAATGAAAAACTACAAACTTGCCTGGAGAAATTTGTGGAGAAACCGAAGGAGGACAATGATCACCTCTGCTTCAGTATTTTTTGCTGTTTTCTTTGCTCTTATCTTCCGCTCAATTCAAACCGGGTCGTACGGATATATGTATACAAATGCAATTGAGTCATATAGCGGTTATCTGCAATTACAGCAAGAAGATTGGTGGGATGAAAAAACAATCGACAACACCTTTTCCTATTCGGAAACAATTGAGCAATTACTATTGAAAGATGAAAATGTTGAAGCCACAATACCCCGGGTAGAGTCTTTTGCGCTGGCATCAAATGGATCAACAACGAAAGGGGTGATGCTTATGGGTATCGATCCTGACAAAGAAAATCTTCTTTCAGATTTAAATCAGAAGAGAGTTAAATACAGAATCACCCCTGAAGCGCTTGAAAAGATTCAGGGAAATGACCTTTTTTCAGAAAAATCAAAAGAAGCTGCAGCTCTGTTTGTTGGATCATCCTTTACAAATGAAGAGCGCCTTTTATTAGACCTTGATATTGATATAGAAGAGGCTGACGCCTTTTTACCCTTACTTAAAAAATATGCTCACTATGATGCTGAAGTAATAAAGCTGGGAGAACCGGGGGTTTGGCTCGGAGACAAACTTGCACAATTTCTGGAACTTGAAAAAGGAGATACTATTGTATTGCTTGGTCAGGGTTATCATGGAGCTTCAGCCGCAGGGAAGTATAAAATTATGGGACTGGTTAAATTACCAGCACCTGAAATGAATTCCAGGGTTGTTTATATGCCATATGATATAGCTCAGGAATTCTATAACTGTGGTAATAATCTAAGCTCTCTGGTGATTCATCTGAATGAAACAGATGATAAATCGGTAAGAAAAACAAAAGAGCGTTTAAGAGAACCGATTCCTCAGCATTCCAGAGTGGTTGACTGGAAAGAGATGAATGAGATAATGATACAGCAAATGGAGGCCGATAACCAAAGTGGAATCTTAATGATCGCAATTTTGTATATGGTTATTGCCTTCGGTGTTTTTGGAACTGTTCTTATGATGACGGCAGAGCGTAGACGTGAATTTGGGGTGTTGGTTGCGATAGGTATGCAGAAGAAAAAACTCGCATCAATTATTACCTATGAAATGATATACATTGGATTATTAGGTATTGCACTTGGTTGTTTAATTACCATTCCTCTGATAACATATGGAACGCATCATCCAATAATATTTAAAGGAGAGATGGCATATATGATGGAAGATTATGGATTTGAACCTAAGCTGGTTTTTATGCCTGTTAGTTATTATTTTCTCTGGCAAGCATTTATTGTGGGATTAATGGTGTTTTTCTCATTGATACATCCTGTACGTAAAATATTGAAGCTTAAAGTAGTAACCGCTCTAAGAGCTTAAAGAAACAAAATATGATAATTAATACAGCTTGGAAGAATGTTTGGCGAAACAGAACCAGAAGTATGGTTGTAATCACCTCTATGACCATCGGTATTTTCGCAGGTATTTTTACGGTTGGACTTATGAATGGAATGATGGGACAGCGTCTTGATGCTGCCCTGAACAAAGAGATTTCCCATATTCATTTGAACCAAAAAGCTTTTAACGACAATTTTGACATTCAGTATACCCTGGATGATATTGAAAAAATAAACGCTGCAATTCTAAGTGTCGAAGGCGTTGAGGCAGTAGCAAACCGGGTTGTGATTAACGCTATGGCCAATACAGCAACAAAAAGCATGGGCGTTCAGGTGCTTGGAATTAATCCTGATCAGGAAATGACTATTCTTGACCTTGACCAAACAATTATCCCTGGAACAGGATCTTTTTTTGAAAAAGAGAGTCGCTCCAACCTTGCTTTCATTGGTGAAGATCTCGCAAAAGAATTGAATATAATAAGGTACAAGATTGAGCAATCTACTATCGATAGTATGAGGACCAGGGAAGTCCCTGATGAAGTCCTTGTGAAGCTGGAGCCATATATAGGCAAACGATTTAGCAGTCAGAAAGCTTTTCAAAAAGAGATGAAGAGTCTGCTAAGTCCACATGAATCACATAAATATGCAAGAATTATTCTGGAAGAATCATGGTCGTTCAGGTCCCGGTCGAAGATGACCCTGACCTTCATTGATAAAAATAATATTCAGACCGGAGGAATGTTCAGGATTGCCGGGATCTACGATATTAATAACAGCATGTTTGAAAAATCCCAAATTTTTGTACTTAACTCAGACCTTCAGCGACTGACAGGCCTGAATGAAAATGATTATCACCAGACCATTGTTAGAATTACCGACATCGCCAATACAGAACTGATCACGGAATCAATAATTGAAAAATTTAAAAATCTTGAGATTCAAAACTGGAAAGAAATTCAACCTGAGCTTGCCATGATGTCCGGAATGGTTGAAAAGATCCTTACTGCATTCATGGTAATCATTCTGGCAGCACTTTCATTTGGGATTGTCAATACAATGTTAATGGTTGTACTGGAAAGAACAAAAGAACTGGGAATGCTAACAGCTATTGGGATGAACAAGAAGAAAGTGTTTGCAATGATCATGTCAGAGTCTGTATTTCTGTCCCTGGTAGGAGGCGTTGTTGGAATGATAATTAGCTGGATAGTTATTTCTCTTACTGCATCAAAAGGGATAAATTTTGTCGGTGCACAGGAAGGATTCGAGGCAATGGGGATCTCATCCCACATCTATCCTTCCATCACCAATTCATTTTTTATTATTGTAACTATTCTTATTGTGATAACAGGAATATTGTCATCAATCTATCCGGCTCGAAAAGCACTAAAACTTGATCCGGCAGAGGCACTCAGAACAGAATAAAAACAAATAAAATATACTATTATGAAAGTACTGGAATTAAAAAACGTACATAAAATTTACAATAGCTCAGATATTAAAGTGCACGCCGTAAATGGCATTACCCTTGATTTTGAGCAAGGAGAATTTGCTGCCATTGTTGGTCCATCAGGTTCAGGAAAAACCACACTTCTTAACATGATCGGGGGATTGGATATCCCAACTGAGGGTGAAATACTCGTAGACAATACAGACCTGTCCAAGCTGAAGTCCTCACGGCTCATTGACTTTAGAATGAATAACATTGGATTCGTTTTCCAATCTTATAATCTGATTCCCGTTCTCACAGCCAAAGAGAATGTTGAATTCATTATGAATCTGCAGAAGTGGCCTAAGAAAAAGCGCGAGAAGAGAACGCTGGAATTACTCAAAGCTGTTGGTCTTAGTGATCGGATAAATAGTCGTCCTTCGAAATTATCAGGTGGTCAGCAACAGCGCGTTGCTGTTGCCAGGGCATTGGCATCAAAACCAAAATTCATCCTTGCTGATGAACCTACCGCCAACCTTGATTCCAAGTCAACTGAGACCTTGATAGAAATCATGGAGGTTCTGAACAAAGAAGAGAATATCACCTTCATCTTCTCAACCCATGATGCAAGGGTGGTAAAAAGAGCAAAGAGGGTTATTACAATTGAGGATGGCAAAGTATTAACAGACCTAAGAAACTAATGCTATTGTAGGTATCAGACATGCCTGATACGATACAAAAACAATACGATGAAAAGACGATTCATATTTCTAATCCTACATCTCTTCATAATCACTGGATTTAGTCAGCAAAAAGTAACTATTGATGGTTACCTGAATGACATGCAATCTGTATATCATATTGAGGATTTAGGCTGGTTATGGGAAAACCAACTGCATAACAGACTGAATCTATATATGTATCCGACAGATTGGCTGCGTATTTCGGTTCAGGGACGTACTCGTTTTATGCAGGGAAACATGGGCTCCTTGTTTCAGGGATATGGTGAGATGATGGGTAAGGATGCGGGTTGGATTGATGCAACATTCGCTACAGAAGGAACATATAATAATGAGGTGGGATATGTATTTACCAGCATGCTCGACAGAGCATGGGCTGAGTTCTCGTTTGGAAATTTCGTGGGAACTGTTGGTCGTCAGCGTATTAACTGGGGACAGACATTTGCATGGAATCCCAATGACATTTTCAACTCGTACTCCTATTTTGATGTCGACTATCCGGAGCGTCCGGGAGCAGATGCCATCAGGCTACAGTACTATACGGGCATGGCCTCAAATATCGAAGTGGCAGTAAAAATAGACAGTGCCAACGAGATTACAGCTGCAGGATATTTCAGATTCAATGCCGGAGGCTATGACTTTCAAGTACTGGGAGGTGTTCTCTCTGGAAAAGACCTGGTTCTTGGCACAGGATGGAGCGGAAATATTGTGAATACATCATTCCGGGGTGAAATGAGTTATTTCCAGGATCTTGAAAATTTCCAGGACACAACGGGAGCCATTATTGCTTCAATGGGATTGGATTATACATTTGGGAATTCTTTTTTTATACAGGGAGAAGTACTCTATTCCGGTCTCACAAAAAATTTAGGTATATCAAGCCTGATACAGGTCTTTGGTTCTAATATGAATGTGAAAACCATAGGCTTCACCAAATGGTCGCTTTTTGCCAGCATATCCTTCCCCCTTACTACTCCCTTGTTTAATTTTTCGCTGGCAAGCATGTACTATCCAGAATGGAAAGGAGCTTTTTTAGGTCCATCCTTTGATTTCTCAGTGAAAGACAACCTTTCTGCTTCACTGATATTTCAAGGATTTTCCATTGAAATTGAAAATACACCCCGACAGAACACTTATATTGGGTATGCCCGAATCAAATGGGGTTTTTAAGACAACACTATTAGCAAAGCGAAGAATCTGCGATGCGGTGTACGGGATGCAAGGTGTAGTGTGTAGGATGTAGTAGAACACGAATTACGGATTGCAGTAGAATCTATTGTTGTTTATTAAATGAGTATACAATCCGAATCCTGTTTCTAAAAATATATTTCGTAATTTCCCTCCATGAGAACGGTCATTCAACGTGTGCAATATGCCCATATTACTATTGATCAAACATCAAAAAAAAGTATTGGGAAAGGGCTTTTAGTATTGCTTGGGATTGAAAGTGAAGACACTGCAGAAGATATTGAATGGCTTTGTGGTAAAATTGCCAGGTTAAGAATCTTTAATGACCATGAAGACAAGATGAATCTCTCTGTTATGGATATCAAAGGGGAGATCATGGTGGTGAGTCAGTTTACCCTGCATGCCAGTACCAAAAAAGGAAACAGACCATCCTGGATAAAGGCAGCAGAGCCCATTTTCGCGGAACCAATGTACAAGAATTTTGTTAAAACTTTACAGGCCTGCATTGGTGACAAAGAGATTATTACAGGTAAATTTGGGGCACAAATGGATATTGAACTTGTAAATGACGGCCCTGTTACCATAATTATCGATTCTAAAAATAGAGAATAATGACGATTCAAGATGCGCAACAAAATGTTGATCAGTGGATTACAAAGTATGGGGTGAGGTATTTCAACGAACTTACAAATATGGCTGTTCTTACTGAAGAGGTTGGTGAACTGGCCAGAATCATTTCAAGGGAATATGGAGAACAGTCATACAAGGATACAGATGAAAAAGTACCTTTATCTGATGAGTTGGCCGATATTCTTTTTGTAGTAATTTGTATAGCCAATCAAACCGGTGTAGATCTTCAGGAGGCATTTCAAAAAAACCTGAAAAAGAAAACAGAGAGAGACTCAATCAGACATAAACAGAATAAAAAGCTTCAATAAAAAAATAAAAATGAAATATTTTTCAGAATTTCAATATAAGGTAGAAGAACAATTTATCATTGATTTACTACAGCTTATCCGTTCAGAAATTAAGCTCCCGGCCGATAAAAATGTTCTGATGCTATTGTTCAGTATTCTTGATTTAACTTCCCTCAGCGAAAAAGACAATGCTGAAAACATTGGTCGCTTATGCGAACAAGTTAACCTCCTGAACGAAAGCTACCCTGAAACCCCTGCTCCGGCAGCCATTTGTATTTACCCGGAATTGGTACATATTACCCGTGCAAAGCTCAATAATCCTCTTGTTAATATTGCTGCTGTTGGTGGTGGATTCCCTTCATCCCAAACATTTTTGGAAGTCAAGCTAAAAGAGATTGAAATAGCTATCAATAATGGTGCGGAAGAGATTGACATTGTCATCCCTGTTGGAAAATTTTTATTGGGTCTATATGAAGAGATCTTCGAAGAGATAAGCCATATAAAAGAACTTATGGGGTCTAATCATCTTAAGGTGATTCTTGAAACCGGGTCTCTTCCGGATCTCACAGAAGTTAGGAAAGCATCTTTTCTTGCCATGGATGCAGGAGCCGATTTTATAAAAACATCTACTGGAAAAGCGGGTAGCGGAGCAAGTCCTGATTCTTTTGCAGTAATGTGTCTTGCTATAAAAGAATATTATGAAAAAACCGGCAAGAAAGTGGGCATTAAACCGGCAGGAGGCATCTCAGACCTTGAAACAGCAATGGAATACTATAGTATTGTTAAGCATATTCTAGGAGATGAGTGGCTAAATCCGGAAAAATTCAGAATTGGCGCCAGCAGGCTTGCAAATTCTATTTTAGGAATTATTTATAAAAAAGGCGAGGATTTTAAATACTTCAGCTAGCTTTTGTTAAATCAATTTCATATATTTGCCTATAGAGTATAACGTTCTTAGAAATACAAGGGGGCTTTTATAATAGAAATTCCTCTTTCCGCAAAGCGGTTCGATACTAATTCCATTCTCATAGAGACGGGTTGAATTCCATGGCTTTTTTCTTCAATATCGGACCGCTTATTTTTTTGTCTATTTTTTAGAGTAGCGCAGGTAATCCATCATCAATGGGATCTCATCCTTATCCACACCATTTTTTAATAGCATAGGAATATCATCTTCCATTATTTTATGCAGTTCCTTCAGAGAAAAATTGCTGTAATTTGTTGAAAGTATATAGTTTTCAATTGCAGCCTTCCTGTCCCCCATTGCCCATTTTACATGGCCATAGTTAACATAATCGAAATAATCCGGATTTGCTTCAAATACTTTGTTGAAATATTTGTCTGACTTCTCCAGATCACCCAGTGCAAAATAACACCATGCAATGGGACGAATTACATTGCTATTTTTAGGATTTCGGTATTCAATTTTAAAATATTGTTTAAGGGCGGTTTCATACTTCTCTAATTTCAGATTGCAAAACCCAATAAGAGATTCAATTTTTATATCATCCGGGGTTTCAATTAAAATACGCTGATATACATCCAGTGCCAACTCATAATTTTCCACTTTACGATAACACAGAGCCATGTTTTTTAGAACCCATGTCCCTGGTTTCCCATGCAAATCAATCTTATCATAATATTTCAGAGCTTTATTAAACTGCTCCATTTGCTGGTGGCAAAAACCTGCTTTCTCGAGCAACTCCGGATTATTAGAATCGTCTTTTAGCAACATTTCGAAAATATCCAATGCCTCTTCATAGTGAGACTTTTCGAAAAAGTATTCAGCAATATTTCTGAATACACTCCTGTCGGAAATCAGGGTATTAAAAAATGAGGAATAATAGACATCCAATTTGCCGGTAAAGAGATCTTCAAACTCATTTTTAAAGGGGGAGAGCTTAAAGAATCTATAAAGATCCTGTATATACTGTACAAACACTGTTCTTCTGACAAAATCACCACTCATCAACTCTTCATCAGAAACCATCTCCGACAAGCCTTCCATCTCCATCATAAAAGCACTTGAAAGCATTTGTTTCTGCTCTTGCGGCAAGAACCTAACATTAAAAATAAAACTGTACTTATCTGAATTACACAGAAAAGGCATTTTCTTAAGTCCGGATATAAACATTTCCGGATTAAAGCCCTCTGCTTCCTGTTGATATACTTCTGAAAGATCCGGATTCTCCTCATAAAATGGAACCAGCCAATTGGTAAGCTCATTAAAAAATGGAAAATTCTTTAGCATAGAGAATGTAGTCATATATACATCTGCACCCTCCATCTGCAGCTTCATGAATTCATCCACTTTTCTATAAAGATCATCTGACTCTTTAAATACACTTTCCCAATCCGGATTTCCTTTTTCATCTGAATCCTCGTCTTCCAAGTCTTTCATTCGCAATTTATCTTCCAGCTCCGGTTTTAATTTTACCATTTCAGGGATAATATCCTCTTGCAGTTTTTTCCCGAGCTCCAGGGTATCTCTCGATCTGTTGATTTGTAACACAATCTGTTCTAATACCTTGTCCATATCCAGGGTATCCTTAAGCAATTCAAGTCGTCCAATGATGGAGGGATACAAATGAAGCCTCTTGTCATACGTATATAGTAAAAGCACCAATGCCACCAGTGCTCTTCCGGAAACCTGAGGATCTTCCATTTCAGCAAAATCAATCAGTCGGTGAATTTTTTGCTCATCCCAATATCGAAGAGCAGAAAGAAGAATAGCACTAACCTGTAATGATTGTTCATACCAGGTAAAATCCCTACAACTTATAAGAGTACCTACCAAACCGTTCTCGGCCTCCATATAATGATCCGTAAGCCACAGGTGCTTGAAAATCTCCATGATAAGGTCTCTTCGCCTCAGGTCTGAAGTATTGGGGGTGGTTTTATCTTCATTTATGATCTCATCCAGTTCGATACGAAAGGCCAGGTCATCTAATGTTTCAATAACTCCCTTTCCAGTAAGTTTTTGTTTTTTCTCCAGGTCTGCTTTTAATGTGAATGTATGCCAACCCGCATATTTCATCAGTAATAAAGACCTGACCTTATCCGCCAGCTTTAAAATTGATACTTGTAAGTTCTGATATATTTTTTCCCTTTCAGGATCATGAACACCATCCAGTGTATAACGAAGCATCTGCTCATAGGTAGATTCAAGATGCTCCTGCTGAATAAAATAATCACTGAAGGCAGCTTTGGATATTAAATCTTTTAAAACATCCAGGGCATCCTTTATCTTTTTTGAAGAGATAAGCGAACAGAGTTGATTATAGCTGGAATTTATCTTCTTAACATTGATCATAATCCATATTTATCAATACCAGCCCAAATATTACGCCAGAAAAAAACGCAGACAATTTGTCAGACTTTACTTTTTCTCTAATCGCCTCGTCCTCTGCAAGCAATTTAGCAGAAGGGCCCCAACTGATCAGAGTCACCTCAGAAAACCATTCGTATTTCTTGGCTGCATGGGTATACATCAAACATGATTTCTCAGCAACATCACGGTCTCCACTTACCCATAAAACAACCAACTTATCAGAATTATCTGTTTCCATCTGTCCAAAAAGTGTTGGTGTAATTGTGATTAAAATAATAATATTAAGAAAAACAACTAGTAAACGTTTCATAATAATTCTTACTTATCCTTGTTTATTGGCAGAACAATATAAGTATAAACCCAACATCCTGTGCAAAAATTAATACCACATTCCAGAAAGGCGAAGAACATCAGAATAGATCCAATGCTTATCAAAACAATATCAAAACCCATCAGCGCAGAGATTGACATTAATATTGTGAGGGAAAAACCAATGCGGGCAGCAAAAATTTTAGGTGCTTTATCAATCAATATTGGTTTTAGATTTAATAAATTTACGAATTGTTGTGAAATCCAGCTCAGGGGACTGAATGGTGCCTTTGTGAATGCTCTTATAGAAAAATCTATCGCCAGATAAAGCGGAACATAAAAGTTTGGGTATAAAACTGTCAGTCCGGATAATAATACTACCCAAAGAGCTGTAAACCTAACGAGGTTTTCATCCACACGATGTGGAGAAACAGGACATATTAAATTATTCATATAATTTCTTTTGTTT
Source organism: Bacteroidales bacterium (assembly GCA_030589895.1). Classification (GTDB taxonomy): domain Bacteria; phylum Bacteroidota; class Bacteroidia; order Bacteroidales; genus JAUUZQ01. The sequence continues at coordinate 23,155 of JAUUZQ010000018.1, read as the reverse complement.
ATAAGACTCGTATAGCTTGATTTCCTTACAGGAATGGAAGATATATTAGGTGTGAATCACAATACACGTCAAATATTTATTGAAGGATTTGGAGAAAAAGAATTCTACTATTGAAATTCGGAATCCTCAACTGATTGATTATATTTATCTGAAATTAGAATCAAATATTTGATGGTACTGAAGAGAGGAACTATCGGATTTATTGCCGGTATTATTTTGTTTATTATTGTATACTTTTTCACCGATCCGGATCCTGATAATCCAGCTGTTGGAAAAACACTTGCCGTTGCCCTGTTAATAGCAACATGGTGGGTAACTGAAGCTATTCCACTTGCCATAACCGCGCTCATCCCAATCGTATTGTTTCCCGCACTAGGAATTCTTGGGGGAAAAGATGTTACATCTGCATATATCAACCACATCATTTTTGTTTACCTGGGAGGGTTTATCATGGCTCTTGCCATGGAAAAATGGAATTTGCACCGTAGAATTGCACTGAAAATAATGATGTATATAGGTGTTGGACCCGGAAAAATCCTATTTGGATTTATGCTTGCCACTGCCTTCCTCTCTATGTGGATCTCTAATACTGCAGCCACTATGATGATGATCCCCATTATACTTTCGGTCATTTCCCAGCTAGAGATTTCCATCCCTGAAAAAAGTGTCTCCAAATACGCCACAGGAGTTTTACTTGCGATCGCATACAGCGCTTCAGTTGGTGGTATTACAACTTTGGTTGGAAGTCCAACAAATCTTGTATATCCCCAGGTAATGCAAACCTTGTTTCCTGATGCTGAAGTTATCTCATTTGCACAATGGATGGGCTTTGCTGCTCCAATTTCAATTACAATGTTTGGCGTAGTATTCCTGGTGATATACCTGTTTTTTCTTCCCCGGGAAAAATGGACAGGGATTGCTCCTGATCACTTTTCACTGGAGTATAAAAAACTGGGGAAAGCATCATATGAAGAAAAAGTTGTATTGGTCCTTTTTGTCATTATGGCTACTCTCTGGACATTTCGTCTCGGAATACAATTTGATAAATTTTCTATCCCGGGATGGTCTTCTTTATTTAAAAATCCTGAATATATCAATGACAGTACCGTAGCCATTTTTATGGCCATACTTTTGTTCTCAATACCTTCAAAAAGCAAGACCGGAGGACAATTAATGGATTGGGCAACTGCAAAAAAATTACCATGGGATATTGTTCTTCTGTTTGGAGGAGGATTTGCGCTGGCAAAGGGATTTCAAATATCCGGTTTGGCATTGTGGATGGGTGAGCAATTAAGCTGGACAGGGTCTGTTGGTCCATATATTATTCTGTTAACAATCCTTACCTTAATGATATTTCTGACTGAGCTCACTTCAAATGTTGCTTCTATTCAAATGCTCCTTCCGGTTTTTGCAGCCCTGGCCATAAGCAGCGGTAACGACCCGGTGCTTTTTATGTTTCCTGCCACACTGGCTTCCTCCATGGCCTTTATGTTGCCTACAGCTACACCTCCAAATGCAATTGTATTTGGCACCCATAAGATCCAGATTAAAACCATGGTACGAACAGGACTAATTCTAAATGTGGTAAGCATCTTTGTTATTTTGTTGGTTACAAGAGTATTGGGGGTATAGGTTGTGAGGTGTAGGCAGAAAGTGTAGTAAATTATAAACAGTAGCAAGCAGACAGTAGACGGTAACCAATAGCATGTAGATTTTAGCATTTAGCATTTAGCATTTAGTCAGTAGCAAAAAAAATGTCAGACAATCCTAAGATATCCGTTATTCTTCCATACTACAATGCTGAAAAAACATTATCAAGGGCTGTTGAGAGTATTCTTGAACAAAGTTTTCATGATTTTGAACTGATATTGATTGACAATAACTCAACTGATTCCAGTCCAAAAATTGCTGAAAACTGGCAATCAAAAGACAAGAGAATCGTGCTTACCAAAGAGTCAAAACAGGGAGTTATGCATGCTTCAAACAAAGGCTCTGAATTGGCAAATGGGGAGTATATTTCACGAATGGATTCTGATGATTGGGCTTTCCCTGAAAAACTGAAATTACAATCCCGATTTCTGAATGAAAATCCTGAATATGGAGCCGTCGCAGGATTAGTGGAACATATGTCCCATTCAGAAAATACAGAGGGTTTTAACAGATATGTGCAGTGGAGCAATTCTATTCAATCATACCAGGACATTTTTAACCGGCGATTTATTGAGTCGCCTATAGTAAATCCATCTGCCATGTGGAGGAGCTCGCTTTCAGAAAAACACGGGATGTACAAAGCGGGTGATTTCCCTGAAGATTATGAAATGTGGCTCCGCTGGCTGGATGCCGGAGTGAAAATAATGAAATTACCAGTCACTGTTCTTAAATGGTATGATTCAGATACCCGGCTGACACGTACCAATTCAATCTACAGTGATGCTGCATTCTACAAAATAAAAAGTAAATATCTCGCTCAATGGCTTAAGAAAAACAACCCTTATCATCCAAATGTATCCATCTGGGGTGCCAGCAGAATATCACGTCGTCGAGCCAGGCTTCTTGAACCGTATGGCGTGAAATTCCATAGCTTCATCGATACAAAAAAAAGCCGGCAAATCAATAATCAAATTATCTATTACGAAGACCTGCCTCCTGCTGGGGAAATGTTTATTCTAAGTTATATCAGACAGATGAATAACAGGGCGAAAATTATGTCGTTCCTGGAAGAAAGAGGGTATGTTGAAGGGAAGGATTATTTGGTGATTTCGTAATGTAGAGGGAGAGTGCGTGTAGTTTGAGGGGAAGAATTGAAGACTGAGTTCCGATAGCTATCGGAAGGAGAAAAAAAACAGGGTTTTGAAAAATCAAAACCCTGTTTATATTAAATATGCTATACTTCTCTTTATTCAGCAGGAAGCAAGTCTTTGTTTACATTCTTGGTAGGTCTGAATATTCCAATAACACCATTCACACCAACACTCATTACGAGATTATAGAAAAATGCCAGGAACGAGAGCAGTAGTAGCGTACCACATACTGCAGCAAGGATCATATAGAGATCGAACTCGCCATTAAAATAGAGTGTTCTTCTCAACATTCCTTTTAAACCGGCCATTCCCATGAATGCACCCATACCTATTCCACCAATAAGGTGAAGCCAGAAGTGTATATTGGCCAACTTCTGGCTATACCACTTGGCCCCATTAGTAAGTATTGGGAACAGAAAATATATTGCAGAATACAGGGTCATGGTCAGTCCAACCAGAATTGCAACGTGTACGTGTGGACCAATGATCCATTGCGTATTGTGCAATATTCTGTTTAGTCCAACATCAGCTTGCATTATTCCCGCAGGTACTGCCAGTGCAAATCCGGCTAAACCACCCAACAAGAACTTGAGTTCGTTGGTCATCTTAAGTGGACGGGCAGACCATAAAGTTGCCAGAACAATGAAGAAGGCAAGTCCCTGGGTAATTAGCTCAAAAGCTGTTACCATTTCTCCCGAAAGAACTTTCAGAATAGCAGGTTGTGCCTGGTCAGATAAGAGGTGGTGTGACCAAACTGTCCATGAAACAATCAGCTCAACAAGCAAAGCTGCGCGGGCAATATTTCCCATAAAAAGTTTCTTTCCAGTGATCATTGTAGCCAGTAAATACCATGTACCTGCAACAAAAATCAGAACCAGTCCATCTGCAATCAAATCCAGACCCCACCAGAACCAATTTTTATATAGTAGGGCATCGATAGCCGACTCCCTCAGATCATGTCCCAGAATAGCTGCTACCATAAATACAAGGATCAATACTCCGGTGAAAAGAAGAATGATAGCATTAAGCGCTACATCTACAGATCCCCTGGCAATAGCTGCCACTGGTAGAGGAACCAAATGCTCCCTCCTGTTCTTTTTCTTTCTGAATATATTTGCAATTCCTGATGTTCCCAGGGCCGAACCCAATAATCTGCCGGCAGGTTGTTTCTCCCAACCTTCAGGTGTATAGGTAATCGTTTTGAAAACATTGACAACAAAAAGCATTGATCCTACCATAATAAGCGCGATCCCCAGCACAAAAATAGCTCCTCCAACAGGATTAAACTGACTAAAATCAGCAGGAAGCGGCCAATACAATGTGTAGAGAGGTGCATAATGTGATATAAATCCGGCAGCCCAGAAGGTAAAAGTTCCTCCGGCGATCAGACCAAAATTCCAGTTGGCAAGTTTCAAACTATAGATCGGCTTTTTCATAAGAAAAGGCACCAGAAAAAGAAAAGCACCCATTACAATAAGATAAGTTGAGCCAAAAATACCTACCAGCGGATGTGCGGTAAGTATAGCAAAATACTGATCCTGAGAAATCATGGAAATCTGTTCCACTGCATAAATTCTCATTAACATACCTTCAACAACAACAAATAAATAATATACTAATCCAACAACAACAAATCGTAGGGCTAGTTTCTGCATTGCAGTAAGAGAACCGGCTTTAAATAATCCCTGTTCCCCGTTCATTAATGTTTTTACAAATGACATAATGTGGTTTTTTTAGTGATTTAAATCAGGGTTTATTCAATAATTTTTTCTACTACCCGAACGACATCCTTTTCAACCATGGCAATGCCTTTAGGTCCTGAATACTCCGTAGATCGAATAGTATAAATTCCAGGTTTAACAAACTGCCATAAAATATCATTCCTGTGGCCAGGAACAACTTGCATTTGAAACAGCATTGAATTGTCTTGTCTGAAAAGACCAAATCCGTAAGTCAGATCCAGTGTAGTTACATCAAACTCAACAATCTCCCCTACTTCAATGAGCATCTCTTCATCGGGTAATTTGAATTGATGGTCTTCCACCGTGATCACAAAAGATTTGTCCGGAGTAATTTTACCCCTGTTCAAATCCATCTCCGACCAGGGAATGGTGTTAAAGGTTATAATGTGCAATGAAATACCTAACGTTGTTAAAAATATTACAAAAGTGTAGAACAGGGCGGGTTTCACCACATTCTTGCCTTTTCCTGTTTTCGTAACCTTGTAGGCAAACCATAGCATAACAAGCATTATTACAACAGTGTACAACGTGTAGGCGATAGTTTGTCCTTTTAGGACCAGGCTTGAGTCAACCATATTTACCTCCTTTTTATTAAGTGATTAATTTAAATGTATTTCAAAAGTACATTTTTTATTTAAAATGCTATACGCCGATGGCATTTTATTGCAAAAAAAAGATGTTTTTCAGCTCTTCTTAAAAAGAGATTCCAATGTGGTGGTTCTCAACACATCAAGAATACCATCCCTTGTACTTTCCCAAGTCTCGTGCATGGCACATTCCTGATCAAAGGGACATTCTTGAAATCCCATCACGCAAGTATTAAATACGTTCAGGCCTTCAACAGCATCAACAATACTTGCAAGGGTAATGTCTTTTGGTTTCATATTTAATCGAAATCCCCCATTTCTTCCACGTATACTAAATATAAAACCGTCTTTTGATAAGGATGTCAGTAACTGTCTGAGATACTGCCATGGTATGCCAAGTTCTTCATGAAGTTCTTTTGCGGAATATAGCTGACCATCATTATGTGCCAAAAAATTCAGAATAGTCAAGGCATAAGATGTTGTTTTACTAAAGTTCATTTTATTATATATAGCTTTTGAAAAAACGAAATTATAAAAAATTCAAGTTTCCGGGGAAGATCCTATCTAATATTCTAACTATTTAGATAATAAAAGTATGAAAAAATATGAAACCCGCAGGAAAGGGGTTTCAATAATAGAAATAATCATAATGTGAAACAATAACTAACTAATTATCACAATACTTCAAACAAAATTCCATTTTGAATGTTTCTTAGATAAATTATTGGAGAGAGGCATGATTTTTTAAATATCCTGAATAGAAATTATCCCTTATATATATTATTAAACCAAAGAGTTCTAAAATAGCCTATATGATACAAAATAGGCCAGAACCAAAGTAATTATTACTTTTGCACGCTTTTTCTATTTTAACGTCATGGTGATTAAACATAAAAAATGAAAAAAATTGATCGTAGAATTGTTATTGTTGCGTCTCTGATATTTATTCTGGGATTGTCTTTTGGCTTAATGAAATTTCTTATTTCACAAAAAGAAGAGCCACCCTCAAGAAGACCAATAGAAGCTACACGATTTGTCCAGGTGAAGGTAGTAGAATACTCTTCTGTTCTCTCTCCTGTTTCTGAGACGGGAAGAATGTCCTCAATCTCTGAGATAGACCTTTCTGCAGAAGCAAGCGGAAAAATTCTTCAAGGTGACATAGCCTTGAAAAAAGGAGCAACATTTACAAAGGGGGATTTACTGTTTTATATCTATCCAGATGAATCAGCACTTGCCCTGAAAGCAAAAAAGAGTCAGTTTCTAAATTCTCTGGCGCTTCTCTTGCCGGATATTTCTATAGATTATAACGAATATGAAGATAAATTTAAAGCTTTCTTTTCATCAATTGATATTGATCGTTCTCTTCCGTCATTTCCTGAAATGGAAAATGAAAAGCTTAAAATCTTCCTGGCAAGTAAAAATATTTTGAGTGATTATTACAACATTCGAAAAGATGAACTACAACTGACCAGGCATAGGGTTGTCGCCCCATTTTCCGGAACACTTACTGATGTCTATATGGAAGTGGGAGCATACACCGGGGCAGGCGGAAGAATAGCTCATGCTATTCGTACAGACGAGCTGGAGCTTGAAGTTCCTCTTGTGCGTTTTGATGCAGAATGGGTGAAAATTGGCAACTCTGTTGACATCACCTCAAAGAGTCGGTCGGCAAATTTCAAAGGAACGGTAATAAGAAAAAGTCAGTTTGTAGACGAAAACAGCCAGTCTCAAAGCATTTTCGTGAGTGTCAAAAATAAAAATACTAAATCATTGCTTGCGGGTGAATATCTCACTGCCACATTTTCCGGACATCCTGTGGAAGGGGTTATGGAAATACCCAGAAACGTAGTTTTCAACTCAAATGAAGTATTTATCGTAAAGAACAGACGCTTACAAAACAAAATTGTAAATATTGTAAAAGTTAACACAAACACTCTGTTATTCAATGGATTAAGCGCCGGAGATACACTGGTTGTTCAGCCTTTGGTAAATGTTTATGAGGGTACTATAGTAACTACCAGTCTTGATAAACCTTCTTCTCCAAAAAAGGAAAAAACAGCTAAGGATAATCCTTCTGATCCGGAAAAAAAGAAGTCCGGAAAAAAAGAAAATAAATAGTGTAAATCAGGAGGAGCAAGATGAGGAAGATCATAGAAAAATTCGTTCAGTACCCAATATATGCAAACCTGATTATAGGCATAGTGATTCTTGCGGGTGGACTCTCCCTTCTATCAATGAAGAAATCATTCTTTCCGGAAATGAAGAGCCGGATCATTAGTGTATCTGTATTTTACCCGGGAGCATCTCCAATGGAAATGGAGGAAGGTGTTACCTCAAGAATCGAAGAATCTATTCGTGGGATTGTCGGAATCAAAGAGATTACATCCACCAGTGTTGAAAATAGTTCACGTGTTACTATTGAAACAACTGGACAACATTCAATAAATGAGGTTCTTATGGAGGTGAAAAATGCCGTTGACGGTATCTCTTCGCTTCCTACTGCAGCTGAACGGCCTATTGTTGCTAAGGTTAGAACGCGCGCACCGGCACTTCGCCTGGGACTGGTGGCAAAGGATGGCAACGATTTCGACTTATTAACTTTGAAAGAACATGCCCAAAGAATTGAAGAGGATTTCTACAGCTCCGGCTTGATGAGTCAGATCTCTATTTCCGGCTACCCTCAGCCCGAAATATCCGTTGAAATCATGGAGGAGGAACTCCTGAGACACAATCTTACGTTTAATCATATTGTAAGGGCTATTCAGACTAACAATCGGGATATTTCCGGGGGAGAAATTAAGTCGGAAGATGAGGAGTTGATTATCCGATTAAGGTCCAGAAGTGCTGATCCAAATAAGATTGGAGAGATTATCATAAGAGGAGAGCCAGACGGAAGCTACCTGAGAATCAGAGATGTGGCAGAGGTAAAAAAGAAATTTGCTGATTCTCCACAAAGAACATGGACAAACGGTAAAACCTCCGTTTCTATTAATATTGAAAAACTCCCGGGAGAAGATCTTGATGAAATTACAGCTTATGCCCTGGATTATATTGAAACATTCAATGCCAGAAATCAAGGTGTTGAAATTATTGTCACCAGGGCATTTCTGGAAATTATTCAAAGCCGCTTGAATCTCCTTACAAAAAATGGTTTAGTAGGACTCATTCTTGTAATCATTGCGCTTTCTTTGTTCCTTAGTATCAGACTCTCATTATGGGTGTCATGGGGAATTCCATTTAGTTTTCTTGCCATGTTTATTGCGGCAAACCTATTGGGCGTAACCATTAATCTTCAATCGCTCTTTGGAATGATCCTGGTTATCGGAATTCTGGTTGATGATGGGATTGTGATAGCGGAAAATATATATGTCCATTTTGAACGCGGAAAGACGCCTATGCAGGCTGCCGTTGATGGAGCTGTTGAGGTAGCCCCTGCTGTTCTTACGTCTGTCGCAACAACAATTGTAGCATTTAGTCCTCTGCTTTTTCTTGCCGGGACAAGAATGGAGATGATGTTTGATGTAGCTGTAGTGGTAATTGCAGCGCTCTTCTTCTCGCTTTTTGAAGCATTTCTTGTCCTGCCCGCTCACCTTGCAAATAATAGAACGTTAAACAAAAAACGTCTTGAACCTAAAAAGAAAGGTGTTAAGCGATATTTCGAAGGCTTTTTGGTTTGGTTACGAGACAATGTCTACCACTTTGTTTTGGAGTGGCTGATCAAATGGCGTTTTATAGTTATTGGAATGCCTATTGCTCTGTTTCTTATTACTATCGGATTATTTGCCGGGGGGCACCTTAAAACAACATTTTTTCCCAGCGTTGACTTTGATTCATTTTCTATCAATGTGGCATTTACCCCGGGTGATGGTGAAAAACAAACCCTGGCCTACCTCGCAAAGTTTGACGAAGCTATCTGGGAGATAAATGATGCTATGGTTGAAGAACTTGAGCTGGACGAAAATCTTATTGAAAGGACAAGAACGCAAATTGGAAGATCTTTTAATGGCCTGGAATCAGGATCTCATGCCGGAAGTATTGATGTTTACCCTGTTGATCTTGAAGGACTTCCTGTATCTGGAAGAGATATTTCAACCCGGATTGCAAAAAAGATCGGGAAAGTTCCTGAGGCGCTGAAATTTACAGTTGGTGGTAGAAACAGATGGGGCTCCCCTATATCTATTGGACTCATGTCTGTGAACCTTGACGAGCTTACTGAAGCCAAAGATTTTCTTATGACAAGATTGGAAGAGTTACCCCAACTAAAAAACATTACAGAAAATGTTGCCCTCGGAAAACAAGAAGTCAGGTTAAATTTAAAGCCCAAAGCTTATTTTCTGGGATTGGATGAAGATGAAATTGTGGGACAAGTAAGACAAGGGTTCTATGGTGCACAGGCCCAAAGATTACAAGAAGGCAGAGACGAACTCAGGATCTGGGTTCGATATCCAAAAAGTGATAGGCTTACGCTTGGACAGATGGAGAAGATGAAAATCAAAACACCAACAGGTGAATACCCTCTTTCTAAATTGGCCGATTACCACCTGGAACGTGGCCCCGTAGCTATCAACAGATATAACGGCTCTCGTGAGATCAGGGTTGATGCAGAGACAGTCGATCCGCAAGCTGCTGTACCAGAAATAATAGATCAGATTGAAAGTGAAATTATGCCAGACCTTCTTTCACATTTTAATGGAATACGCTACATCTATCAGGGGCAGCAAAAATCCAGTCGCGAAGCTATGCAAAAAGCACTTCGGTATTTCAGTATTGCATTAATCGTAATTATTTTCATCCTGGTTCTTCATTTCAGGAGTATGCAAAAAACTTTACTGATAATTTTGATGATTCCCATCTCTATGCTTGGAGTGGCCTGGGGACATGGATTACATGGACAAGCTCTGTCGATGATGAGTCTGTGGGGAATGGTAGCGCTTACCGGGGTAATTATTAATGATGCCATTGTATTCATGGCTAAATTCGATGGACTGCTAATTCAAGGAGTGAAAGTCAGAGAAGCTATCGTTCAAGCCGGGAAATTACGATTGAGGCCTATTATTCTGACCAGTATTACAACATCCATTGGTCTGTTCCCAATTATTTTTGAAAAAAGTATACAGGCACAATTCCTGATTCCAATGGCAATTAGCCTGGCTTATGGTGTGGCTATCGGTACTGTATTTATATTGATATTCCTTCCAGTATTAATCATGCTGTTAAATGATTTCAGGGTGTTTACCAGTCACGTTTGGACAGGTGTAAAACCCGGAAGAGAAGAGATAGAAACGGCCGTCATTCTTAACAAAAGAAAACTGGCTTATGAGCAAAATGGTTTAACTTTAAATAGTGAAGAGTAATGAAGAAATTCAGAAATATACTGATCGCCATATTCATAATTACTTGTGTTAATGCTTACTCCCAAACAGACTCGTTGTCCATTTCCGAAGCTGTAAACAAATCCCTTGAAAATAACTATGGGATACAAATTTCACGTGCCGATTTGGAAGTGGCTTCAATTAATAATAATTGGGGAACTGCTGGCAGATACCCTTCGATAGGATTCGATGCCTCTGCCAACAATAGTTACAATCTTTATGATAGTAATCTGACCAATAGGTTTGCTGCCGGTGTTGGACTAAACTGGACAATCTTTGATGGTTTTCGCGTAAATACAACAAAACTGAAGCTTGAAAATATCGAAGAGTTGACATCAGGCAGATTGGCAGTACTCATTGAAAGCACTGTTCAGGACATTTATCTCAGCTACTATAGCGTACTGCTTCAGCAAGAACAATTAAATGTTCTGAAAACCGTAATGGATCTTTCGAGTGACAGATATGATTATGAATTAAAACGGAAGTCGCTGGGAAGCTCTTTGACATATGATGTTTTGCAGGCAGAAAATGTGTTCCTAAGTGATAAATCTTCCTATCTGGAACAGGAAATGCAAGTCCGGAATGCAATAAGGAGTTTTAATTTTATTCTTTCTGAAGACCCGGGTAAGACATGGATATTTACTGAAACATTTGAGGCTGACACTTCCAGATATGAGCTTTCCGACCTTATAGCCAAGATGACGAACAACAACCAGACGCTGAAAAATCAATATACAAATCTGGTGTTGGAACAAAATGAGACCACCCTGAAGCAATCAGAAATGTACCCTTCCATCTCAATAGCGGCAGGAATGGATAACAGCATTACACGAACACAAATTTCCGGAGCAGCGGCACAGACTTTCAATTCATATATGCCTTATGGAAACCTGCGCCTTTCATATGATCTCTATAAAGGAGGGGTCAGGAAACGCGCTATCAACATAGCAAGAATCAATGAGGAGATTGCTTCTGTTGAAATCGAACAGATAGAACACTCACTCACAAACGAACTTTATAGTCTTTACGATTACTATGAAGTAAGAATTTCCTTGTTAAACGTCTCGAAAAGAAGCCTGGAAGCAGCAGAACTTAACATGAAAATCTCAGGCGAAAAATACCGCTCAGGCGCCATCAATTCTTTTAACTACCGTGATGTGCAACTAATGTACATGGATGCATCGCTCAGACGCTTGCAGTCTATATACAACCTAATTGACTCACGTGCCAGGCTAACAAGAATCACGGGCGGATTTCTGGAAGTAGGGGAGTAAAAATTTCTTACTTAAAAATATAACCAAATCCAATCCTGAATCGATTTCGTGCAAAATCCCATTTTGCTAACAAGGAAAGATATTTGTATGTATAGAAAACGCCCAGGTCAAGACCGTATTCCGGCTTTAGAGAGGCGCCATCATAATATATATTATAAGCCCCTTCTTCATAATAGAGCAATTTCCGGTAATCCGGACCATAATAAAATTTCATGCCTGTAATAATCCCAACAGAATGTATTTCTGACTTATACAGATAACTGGACAGTCCAATATTCGCACTGTAAAAACCAGCTGAAGCCTCATGAATAATACTACTCACCTGCAGATAATCCGGATTTTGTATATATAAACCAAATCCCAGGTTTATCCCCAGATAAGAATTGAAAAGATAAGAGGCTTCAATTCCGGGACTGGCAACAAATTTTGACTGTCCGTAAGTCACCCAGCAGATTGGATCTCCTGATTTTGCATTGACTGCCGCCAAAAGGATCGAAATAAACAATAATAACTTAATTCTGCTCATTCAGTGAGTTAATTATTTCTTTAACAATTTCATTTCTCTTTCGATTCTCAGAAGCAATATTATCTACTGCTGATCCCCATTGATATTTTGGAAGAACATGCCAGCGATCCTGGTGTTTTTTGTATTCAGGTTCAAGGGTGTTTTTCATCTCCATAATAATGCCATCCACCCTGTCGGGATCAAAAACCTCTTCAATGAAAAATATATATCTGGATAAAAAGGCCTCTTTAAATGACTCATTTCTTAACAAATGATTGAATAAAAAAAAGCCTTCCTGTTTCGTAGAGTTCGGTGCTTCTCCATATAAGTCTCCGATCCAAACATCATTTCTGTATTCCGAATTAAATGAGGCGTCATGATCAATTGCAATCCATCTCCATTTTTCATGAGCACCGTAAAACCTGTTTTCTCTCCACCACTTGCTATTGGTTACCGGCCAATCTCTGTTTCCAATGTAAGTTTCAATAATTATATAATCAATAATATTTTCAATATCTATTCGTGCAGAGATAATGGCAAAATTCTCATCCAGGGTCAGATCGTTATTTTTCACAAAACCAATCACCTGCTCAAGAAATGAATCGCTTGAACCGTCATCAATTGCTGGTGAGAGTGGAGAGCCGCCAAGCAGATCAACAAGGTCATCGTCAACACCATAATGATACCTGAAGTGATGGGGGGTAATCATTTCCCGTAAATTGTGTATTCCCCAGTATTTGTCATTCAGATAGAGCACAACTGGCTGATACTCCTGATAATCAACATTTGAATAATCTTTAATTATTTGAATAATAGCAGCGTCTTTGAGTTGGGTTTGTCCAAAATCATTACCGGAATTTCTTAAAAGAAGCCTCTTGAATTGATCTGTACCTGAATCCTCAAAAAATGGATGTACAAGGCTGGAATTTCCATATTCACTTCTCCAGTATAATCCAATAGATTTCATCGCTTTTCGACGACTACAATTTCCCTTAATTCTAAACCCAACACGGTTCTCAAATACAGGAAGCTCCTCTCCGATTGGAAAATATCTTATTAGCGCCGGAAACTCCCATTTTTGGTTGTAATTGGCAAACAAGGTTTTGCTGCAATCAATATTTATCCCATTTGAGCCTATTACATAAAGTCCTGAGTCTGCAGACCACAGGTATTTCTCATCTATTTCAATCTCCACTACAGGAAGTGAGTGATCAGTCCTTATTACCAGTTCTTCTTTTTCGCATGCATTGATAATGAATAGGGTTAAAAGAAGAAGTGGAATAAAATGGATTCTCTTGACCATGACCTTAAAGATAAGGCATATAATACATGAATAATAATCTCGTGGAAAAACAATTTCATTTTACATTGATGACGACACTAAAAAACTATAAATTGCAAAACTTAGGAAATGCATTTCAATTTTTGTAGCCATTCCGTAATATGATCAATACTAAAGCCTATTTTTTTAGACAGATACTGGCAACTATTCTGTTTAGTCTGTTTATCCAGGGAACATACGCTCAAAACGGAATCCCCTTTATCACCTTTCTGGATTCCCAGGAAGGATATGAAGCAAAAAACTGGGCCATTTGTCAGGATGACCACAATGCTATGCTGTTTGCAAGCCGGAAAGGACTGCTGCGATATGACGGATCTGAATGGCGCGCCGTTAATATCCCCTATATTCCGAATAAAATAAAACAAAACCCAGAGAACCTTAAGGTTTATATTGTCTCGGAAAAGAATTATGGCTACCTGGAGCGAGATAAAAAAGGATTACAATATTATGAGGCCTTAACGTTTGAAAATGAACTTGAGCATCGAATAAATAATATTCTTTTTACCGATACCACAGTTATTTTCTACGGAGAATATAGTATAAGTTGTCACAGTATTACAGACCATCAACTGATCTACAGGCATACAAGTAATGCATACGGATCTTTCATGGGCATAATAAACAACCCAGGACAAACCTTTGTTAAAATTAGAAACAAAGGCTTGTTTATTGTTTCAAAAGATACACTTGTTTCAGCAGGGATAAAATCATGGAATGCAGACGGAGAAATATTATTCTCCTTCGCGCACAACAATGAAGAGTGTATTATTGGAACTTCTACGGGAAGATTGTTGTTATTTGACGGCAAAACTTTTTCTGATTTTAAACTTTCAAACCCTGATTATCTGCTTGAAAACGGGCTTATAGACGGATTGGAATTGAATGATTCCACCTATGTCTTTGCAAGCTTATACGGTGGAGTTATCCTGGTCAATAAAAAAAACGGAAAGGTAATATACACGTTAAATTATGAGAGCGGTTTGCCCGATGACGAAATATATTCCATTGGAAAAGACCGCAACAATGGATTATGGCTGACCTATGGTTTTGGTAGCTGTCGGGTTGACTTAAATATACAAGTCAAGGATTACAGTCATTATCCCGGCATTGAAGGATTACTCACAAATGCCATATGGTATCTGGAAGAACTATATATATCAACTACTGAAGGTTTATTCTATTTGTCGGAAGTTAAGAATTATGAAGAAGTTGAGATTTATCTCAAACGGGCTATCGCAACGACAGAAGAAAAAGTCTCCAGGAGAAGAAAGAACCGTACAACTTCAACTAAGTCAGAGGATGAAAAAGGATTTTTCTCCAGGCTTTTTAGTCGGAATAAAAAAGAGGAGGCAGGCACCCCTGTCATAAAAAATTCCGAAAAGACAATACCTGCTCAAACACAATACGTACGGAAAAAAGTCAGTAAACTGAAATCCATTGAACATGTTTTCAAAAAAGTTAATGGATTAAATAGTCGCTGTGAGCAGCTTATGGCTTCTGATAATGGAATGCTTGTTGGGTCTTCATCAGGATTATATCTCATTAATAATCATGTAGCTGAAAGAATTTCTGATTTAAGAAATATTAGATTTATAGCAGATAAAAATAATTCCGGAATATATTATATCCTTAGTGAGGAGAGGGTTTCCGGACTTAAATTTGATGCCGGGAAACCTATTGTCTCTTCAAATAATATTCCTGTTGATGATGCTCTTTTTTCTATATGGGTCTCTGATTCAACATACTGGCTTAGTGGTTTTGACGTGGTATACAAAGCAGAAGTCACATACCCCGATTCTGTCTCCATGAAAACTTACATATTTGAATCTGTTTATCCTGAAGAGCTGCACCTGGCAAATATAAATGATACTTTATTTTTATTTTCCGGATCAACAATTCATTACTACGCCAATGAAGTAGATTCATTTCTGATCTATCACGCTAAGAATCCGGATTTGCAAAACTTTTCCAATCTATTGTTTTTCCCTGCAATATCCGGACAACA
Organism: Bacteroidales bacterium; assembly: GCA_030589895.1. Lineage (GTDB taxonomy): Bacteria > Bacteroidota > Bacteroidia > Bacteroidales > JAUUZQ01. The sequence goes on along the minus strand of JAUUZQ010000018.1, from coordinate 7,527 downwards.
ATGGTTAAAATCAGATCAGAAAATTGTCTGTTTAAATGACCCCGGAAATGAAAGGCAACAGGAAATCTGGGGGCTTTTTAGAAATATTACATCATTCTATACAAAAGAGGGGGCAGAGTGCTGGTTAATCGACGATTATTCAAAAATATACCAGATCAATGTCGATTACCCGGAAGATTCCGCTTTTAATTTAGAGGTCTTTATAGAATCTATAAGCAATGAATCGGGTGATTATTTTGACTTATCTGACCTGTCATTTGACCCCAGTGAAAAAATGGTGAAGATTCAGGTATCAGCACCTTACTTTTTAAGGAACCAAAGCACTTCATATCAATATAAAGTTGAAGAAAAAATGCTTCACTGGTCTAGTTGGAGTCTGAATTCAAGCCTTGATATTCTTCTGGATCCCGGCGAGTACAGAGTGCTCATAAGGGCCAGTAATATCATGGGAGAAATAAGTGATCCTATTTCAGTTTCTTTTGTCATTCGCAAACCATTTTATCAGGCAAACTGGTTTTATATCTCTCTCATTCCACTTGTCCTGGGTCTGCTCTATCTTCTTGTATATGCCAGAGAAAGAAAACTTCGAAGAGACAAACAAATTCTGGAACATAAGATTGAGGAACGTACCATTGAGATCAGAAAACAAACCCGAAAAATTGAAATTCAAAAAGATGAAATCCTTGCACAAAAAAATGATATCACCAGCAGCATAACCTATGCCAGCAGAATTCAGAAAGCTATTCTTCCTTCAACTAAGGTTTTTGAAAAAACATTCTCCGGCTTCTTTATTTATTATAAACCCAGAGATATTGTAAGTGGAGATTTTTACTGGGTAAATGAAACTAAAGACGATGTTATTTTTGCTGTTGCTGACTGCACCGGTCATGGGGTACCCGGAGCTTTTATGAGCATGCTTGGAAATTCATTTTTAAATGAAATCACAAAGGGGGATGGAAGTGATCTGCCTGTTGACCACATCCTAAATCAATTGCGCGACATGATAAATACAGCACTTACCCAATCTGGAGAAAACACAAGTGCAAACGATGGGATGGATATAACGCTCTGTAAATACAATAAGAAAAAAAGTGAGATTGAGTTTTCCGGTGCATTCAACCCACTATATCTTGTAAGAGACAGAAAGCTCGTTGAATACAAAGCAGACAGAATGCCCATTGGGTTCCATCCAAAGAAAAAGGACTTCACTTCTCAAACTATCCAGATGAAAAAAAATGATGTGATTTACCTTTTTTCTGATGGTTTTCAAGACCAGTTTGGGGGTGAGAGCAGTAAGAAATATTCAAGCAAACAATTTAAAGAAACGCTCACTGCATTATCTGGATTTTCAATGGATGAACAGCATGCAGAATTAGAAAAAGTGCTCGTGACCTGGCGGGGAGACAATCAGCAAATTGATGATATCCTTATTGTTGGAATAAGGATCTGATCCAGGAATATTGACTCTAAAAAGTCAACTCTGGAGAAGATTATAATGTTTTGAAACAACCTACCCCTCCTTTTGAAAGACTTGTTAAAAAGTTGTATTTCAATAATTTTATTGCACTTTTGAGGCTCAATAATATACATGTATTGAACTCAATTGGCCAATTTGAGTTATACTATAAGTATTAGAGTAAAAATGAGGGTTTAAGTGTTTCGTAAATGATCTTAACTGAAAAAAATGATTCGTTTAAAAATTACATTTATAGCTATAATAATATTACTATTTTCTGAATCTGCTTCCTATGCGCAAATCTCAGAGGGAGGGCTTCCTTACAGCCACTCAAATTCATTGCTGAAAAGTAGTATTAATGTGCCGGGGTTTGTAAGCAGGCAGCTCGACATTAAAATGCTCTTATTGGAAGACAAGCTTACAAAAACACCCAATCGTTATTCTATTTTTGAAGATGTGCTAATTGATATCAAAGAGAAGGGTGTTGAAATTGATCTTCCTGACGAGGATGGAAAGATCTGGCTATTTAGTATAGAGAGCGAAAATGCGAAATCAATTCAACTGTATTTTAACAACTTTTTACTTCCTCCCGGCGCCAGTCTATATGTGTATAACCAGGACTATTCCATTGTCTACGGAGCATTCACATCCTCCAATAACAATGAAAGAAATCAGCTAATGCTTGCCGACCTAAGCAATAATCACGTCACTATAGAGTATTATGAACCTTACGATAAAGAATTTGAAGGATTAATAGAATTGGGATCAATTGGTCAGGCTTATAAAGAATTGAAGAGTAAAAAATCTTCAATAGATTTCGAAGGCTATATTAATGTCAATAGTCCAGAGGGAGAGGAGTGGCAAAATGACAAGCATGCCGTCTGTCTGTTTACTTTTAAAGTTGGAAATACCGGATATCTTTGTTCAGGTGCCCTGCTTAATAATTACAGATTTGATGGCACTCCATATTTTCTTACTGCAGATCATTGTATTAGTGATGAGACAGCAGCAGGATCAGTTGTTACGTATTTTAATTTTGAACGCCAGAGTGGGGATGGAGAATTAAGGAGCGGTAGTACATTATCAGGCTCAGATCTGCTGACACATAGCTCTGAAACAGATTTTTCACTCTTGCTATTGGATAATACTCCTCCGGCAAGTTATCAGCCTTTTTATTCAGCCTGGAATGCCACTGAAGATCAAAATACTTATACAGTTGGAATACATCATCCTGAAGGAAAGCCAAAAAAGATTTCAATTGATAATTCCACACCTATTTCCTATGCCAATCAAATATCATGGCAAGGAAATACTGTAACTCAAGCACATAGTCACTGGAAAGTTATTTTTGACGAAGGTAAAACCAGTACCGGCTCTTCCGGCTCACCTTTGATCAGTGCCGAACATCATCAAATTATCGGACAATTACATGGAGGTAGTGATGAGGTTGACTACTACGGAAAACTAAGCAAGTCATTCAATCTGAATTCTCCCAATAGCATGAGCGCTTATCTTGATCCGGATAACTTACAATGGACTGAACTTGAAGAAGGGTATTATCCTACAGGAAATCTTCCTGATCCACAGATCTATCCTGAATTTAAAGAAGTCTGCAAAGGTGAAGCGGTAAAAATGACAGGAATGTCGGCCTTTACGCCTACCTCATGGGTCTGGTCATTCTCCCCCAATACTATTTCATATGTAAACGAAACAAATTCATATTACAGAGAACCAATAGTTCAATTTGAAGAGAATGGAACGTATGATGTGACCTTAACTATAACAAACGTTGCAGGAAGGATAAGCAGAACATTTCCTCAGATTGTTTCTGTGGGCAGTGATTTATCTGTTGATATTGAACCATATGCAAGTAAAGACTCTTGTCTTTGCTCTTTCGATAGCCTTGTACTAATGGCAAGTGGTGCACAAGACTATTTATGGCAATTGAGCGAGTTAACAGAGGCAAATTTTTATATCATTAATGATACTGTTAATCCGGCAGTTATTAAAATGAGCTCTCCACCAATTACATCTGTGGAAATCCAGGCAGACATCTCACTCACTCTAACAGGATCTCATGGAACATGTTCAGAAGAAGTAAGATATACATTGCCATTGATCAACCAGGAAAATGACTCCATTAAAAATGCAACACGCCTTTTTCCGGGTAAATCTGCTTTATTCTCCAATAAGTGTGCGGGAATTGAGGAAAATGAGCCCATTCCTTTGATCACTTCGTGTACAGGTCAGTTTTCCTGGTGTGATGAATATGGAACCGGAGAAGATATTATTGAAAATAGTGTTTGGTTCTATTTCATACCAGATGAAGATGGAAAATATGAAATTGAATCCCTCGGAATGGATAACCAGATTGCGCTGTATAAAACAAATAGTGTTGAGGATTTATTGGGAGGCTCTTACCAATTAATCGGGGCCAATGATGATTACACCGCGACCGATTTCAACCCTAAAATCAGGGTAGACCTTACAAGTGACAAATCATATCTGCTTCAGGTTGATGGAAGTGCCGGGGGAGCTACAGGAAATTTCTATTTTAATATCACCATGATGCCTGTTATAGCAACAAATGTGCAAAGTGTTGACAATCAAATCAATATTTATCCTCAACCAGTTACAAATCTACTTATTATAGAATATGAAGCGTTTGTAAACGCAGAGACAATAGTTGCAGATATTTATAATATATCAGGCTCAAAAATATTTACATATACTGTGGAAGGACCGTCCAATAATAAAGTTGAAATTGATTTCTCGGAATGGAATAAAGGGGTCTATTTCATCAGGTTGAAGGTAAACAACAGGCTATTTACAGAAAAGGTGATCAAATATTAGTGCTTTGCATTTACCTGAAGTTATTTTTCAAATTTCAATCTTAATTTTTCCAGGCTTTCGTGTGTGCCAACGGCAGTAATGATATCCTTTTTTCTAAGCCGCGTATAGCCATGAGTTACAATCATATGACCCTTACGCTTTACAGAAAGTATAAGGATATCGTTAGGCAATCTTAAGTCGCGAATTGCAATTCCATGTAAGCGTTTATCCAGCACTTCAAAATCTTCTGTGTCCTGCTTCTCATCCATGCCCAGTAGCAATGAGGTGGCAACAGGTGCACGAACAAAATGGTCGAGAAGTCCCACCATGGCAGTAGATGGCTCAACAATTAATGCCCCAAGTTCGTGAAAGCGGTTAAAATAATCCCTGTTGCTGAGTCTTACTACAATCTCTTTTGTTCCAATATTTTCATATATCAACTCACATATCCCGATGTTCTCCTCGTCAGAAAGCATTAGAATAATAGCTTCCGCCTTCACTGCCTCAATTGCTTTGAGTGCCTCCAGGTTCAGTCCATCAATAAACTCCAGCTGAATATCAGGAATATCTGATACCTCGCTACTCTTTTTTAAAGTTGCTATTTTCGCATTCCACCCATGCTTTTGCAGTTGTCGGGCCAGTGCCAGTGATTGATCTTCCAAACCAAAAATAATGGCATCCCTAATACCATCAAACTTTGGTGTACTACTCCTGATATGTGCTTCCCCCACCCGATTAATTGCCCATTTGAACAAGGGTGGTCCTACGATCTGATTTAAAACAATTACGGCGATAATTATGGTCGCAAATTCTGCTCCCCATGTATTGAACTCCCCTGCCACTTCTGTTGCAAGACCCAATCCCACGCCAGCTTGTGTTACATATGACATCCAGCTGATGCGCTTAAAATTCGGGGGGTCTCCAGCCAGAACTGTTCCAATATAGGATCCAATAATTACTGCTATCAGTCTTACAAAAAACAAAATCAATGCAATGATCCAGACTTTGGCCAATATATCAATTGAAAGCATGACTCCAATCAGTGTAAAAAAAGCGACATATACGACAGGCCCTGTGTCATCAAGAATTTTTCGAAACTCAGCCCGATACTTGCTATAATTCGTTACGAAAAAGCTGGCAATAATTGATATCAGTAAAGGTTCTATATGAATTTCAACGTTCGAGCCAGCTAGACTTAATTCCTGCACGTAGTGGGAAAAAATAAAGATTCCATAGCCTAATGTCAGGATCAATATTGTTTTTAAATACAATCCTGTTGGCAGAGATAAAACCAGGGAGATCAATTTACCCATCAGATAGCCAAAAGCTAATGCAAGAAGTAGTTCTATCAATAGAATTACAATAGTGAGGATATTAAAGCTTGCTCCAGAAACAATGGTCACAGCAAGTGAGAGGCAAATAGCAAATAGGGCAATGACCAAGACATCCTTAATTACTGTAACCCCCATTGCTGTTTGAGAAAATGGACCCTTGGCTCTTAATTCACTAATTACAGCAATTGCTGAGGAAGGAGAACTGGCGATAAAAATAGTGCCTGCCAATATTGAAACAGAAAATTTAAGCCAAAGAGACATGTTCTGCATGAAGGGAATATAATTCGCCAAAAGAAACACCGCTGCTGAACCAATAGCAAATGTAAATATCAACTGTCCAATTGAATTCCATACAATGCTTTTTGCCTGACTCCTTATCTCCTTTAGGTACAATTCTGCACCGGCGGCAAAAGCAATGAAAGCCAGGGCGATATCATTAATAAATCCGAGGTTCTTAATGGCTTCCTGCTCTATCAGATTCAATACATGGGGACCGCAAACTATACCTGTTACAAGGAAACCGGTAATCAGGGGAAGTCTTGTTCTTTTAAAAAGTTTTGCGAAATAATCTGAAGCAAACAGGATCCAGATAAATCCTAGTACATAAATCAATATTTGTTTGTAATCATCCATTCTTATCCAGTCCAATTCACAGGACCTTAAGTTAAGACATAAAAGTTAATTAATAGTTTAAGATATGTTAAAACACAAAATCCCGCAGATCATGGATCTTACAGGATTTTATCTATTAAAAACTTAAAATTACCTCTCTAAAAATGGCAATTTTATGATATGTGATTTGCTATTTTGACGATATTTTTACCAATACTACCCCATGATGAGGTACCTCTGTCTCAAAAGTATCTGTAAAGTTACCAAGCTCTTTCTGTCTCCATAAGTCACGAATAGCATGGCTACCATTTAGGCCCAAAACTGACAAATCTATTGTTACATTTTTGGTGGGTTCAGAGTCATCCCATGAGAACAGTTTTACAGGATCTTCTATATCTCCAAACCCTGTATTAAAAATTCCCACAGCCAGCGAGCCATCTTCCATGTCTTTTGTCCAAATTTCAATACCATCTTCCCGTAAAACCGGAACAGCTTGTTTTCCCAACACATCCTGGTTTACAGCCAGCACTTCATCATTGGTTAATAAACTCAATGTAAAATCATCCATTCTGTCCATATCGCAACCAATAAGAAGAGGGGACGACAGAAGAGACCACAAGCTAATGTGTGTATATTGCTCGTCGGGAGATAATTTTGTTGGATGTAAATTTGCACCCCAACCCACATAACCTACGATAAGCATATCCGGATCATTCCATTTCCCGGGTTTAGCATATTGAGCATTATTATCCTGCGAAAATCCAATTTTATACAAACTACTCCAGGTATCAACAATATCTCCGGTAGTACGCCACAGGTTTCCACCCACCTCTTCGCCCCAGGTCCAAACTTCCTTCATTCCATACTGACAAATGCTATAAACAATATCCCTGTCAATTTTATCAAGTGCATCGCGCATTACAAAATATGGTTTTTTATATGCTTCCAGGCTATTGTCTTCCACAACCTTGCTATATCCACACCAATCATGTTTCAGGTAATCAATACCCCATCCTGCCCATGTTTGAGCATCCTGTAATTCATGTTGCCAGCTTCCGTGAAAATTCTGACAGGTATTTGGACCGGGGGAGGAGTAGATCCCAACCTTTAATCCCATATCGTGAATTTGGTCTGTAAGTCCTTTGATATCAGGAAATTTGTCGTTACACAATAATTCGCCATCTGCGGTACGCTCTTCGGCTTCCCAGCAATCATCAATATTTATGTATGTCCATCCATGTTCAATCAGGCCCGACTTAACCATTGCTTCTGCGGCTGCGGCTGTTTTCTCCT